>NZ_JBHYIG010000197.1:1198-18770 GCF_042740015.1 Streptomyces sp. NPDC059037 | reverse complement strand
GCGGCCCGCCTACTTTGTTTTAACCCCACTGGGGTGGGGGTGCGGCCCGGGGCCGCCGGGGGCGACCCCCGGGGGGGGTTATCCCCCGGCCCCGGCGCCGCGGGCGACACCGGCGACGTCGACGGTGACCTCGACGAGGGCGTTCTCCAGAGCGCGTTGCGGTCCGGTCTTCCCGAACTGGCCGTCCGGGACGGCAAGTTGTACGTACCCGTCCTGCGTCGGCAGCCGACGGAACCGGTCGCTGATGCGGCCGCGGCCCTCGGTACCGGCACCGTCCTGATCACCGGCGGCACGAGCGGGCTCGGCGCCCGGGTGGCCCGGCACGCCGCCGGGCTCGGCGCCCGGCATCTGCTGCTCCTTTCCCGGCGCGGCCCCGGCGCGGAGGGCATCGACGCGCTGCGGGACGAACTCACCGCGGCCGGCGCGCAGGTGACCGTACGCGCCTGTGACGTGGCCGACCGCGGCCAGCTGGAGCGGGCGCTGCGCGACGCGGTGCCCGCAGGGCATCCGCTGACGGCCGTCGTACATGCCGCCGGAGTGCTGCACGACGGCGTCATCGAATCGATCGACGCGGACGGCCTGGACACGGTGCTGCGGCCCAAGACCGACGCCGCCTGGCATCTGCACGAACTGACCGCGGGCGATGACCTGTCCGCCTTCGTGGTCTTCTCCTCGCTCGCGGGCGTGCTCGGCGGAGCGGGACAGGGCAGCTACGGCGCCGCCAACGCCTTCCTCGACGCCCTGATGCGGCAGCGCCGCGGCGCCGGCCTGCCCGGCCTCTCCCTCGCCTGGGGCCTGTGGGCGGAGGCGACCGGGATGACGGGACACCTCGGCGAAGCCGACCTGGAGCGGATCAACCGCGGCGGGATCGCCGCCCTCGGCACCGAACAGGGGCTCGGGCTCCTGGACGCCGCCCTCACCCGGGACGCGGACGACGCGCTGCTCCTCGCGGCCGCCCTCAACGAGCCCGTCCTGCGCACCACCGAACCGGGCCTGCTGCCCCCGCTGCTCGCCGGGCTCTTCCCGCCGCGCCGCCGTGTCGCCGTGGCCCGCTCGGGGCGGCCCGCCGGCGGCGAAGGGCGGGTGGCGCTCGACTCGCGCGACGCGGTAACCGACCGGCTGCGGTACCGCATCGCCCGCACCATGGGCTTCGGCACCGAGGAGATCGACGTCGCCGCGCCGCTCGTCGGCCAGGGCCTCGACTCCGTGATGGCCATGCAGATCCGCAGCCTGATCGAGTCGGACTTCGGCCAGGCCCTGCCGGTCGCGTCGATGTTCAACGGCGCGAGCGTCGAGAGCATCGCCGACCAGCTCATCGCGGGCGCCGGGCAGACTGTCGCGGGGGATGCCGGATCCGGCCAGAACACGGCCGAGGACGCTGAGGACGTCGCGGAGGTCGTACGCCATCCGGCCACCCGGGACGTCGTACGGCTTCTCCGTGCCGAGCAGCACGGCACGCCGAGCGTCACCCACCACATCGGGCTCGCCGTGCGGCTCACCGCCCCGACGACCCGCGACCGCCTAGGCGAGGTGATCGCCTCGCTCGCCGCACGGCACGCCGCGCTGCGCACCGCGATCGTCCAGGACGCCGACGGCGGACAGCAGTTGGAGGTACGTCGTTCCCTCGAAGGCGACCTGGTGGGCTGGTCGGCGGTGGACGAGGGCACGGACGTGGACGAGCGGCTGCGCGAGCTGATGGAGCCGCCGTTCGACCTCGCGCTCGCCCCGCTGTGGCGGTTCGAGCTGCTCGCGTACCCGTCGGGCGAGCAGGTGCTCGTCTTCGGCGCGCACCACGCGGTCTCCGACCTGGCCTCGCTGATGCTGGTGGCGCACGGCCTCGGGGCCGGGCTCGGCGGCACCGAGCCGCCCGCCGCCGTCACCAACCGCGACATCGACCTGCTGCTGCGGGCGCAGGCCGCGCGCCCGGCGGACGAGCGGAGCCCCGCCGCCGACTGGCGTGCGGACTTCGCGGGGGCCGGGCGCCTCGACCTGGAGCTGGCAGGGCCGCGGCCCGCGGAGCGGTCGTTCCGCTCGGCCATGCATCTGGCGGACCTGCCGCAGGACCTCCAGGAGCGGGTGGCCGCACGGGCGAACCGCCTCGGCATCACACCGGCCGCCTTCTGGCTCGGCGTCCTGACGGTGCACCTCGCCCGGGTGCGTGACCGGAACAGGTTCGTCCTCGCGGTACCTGTCGACACCCGGCTGCATGTGAACGCGCTCGACGCGGTCGGCTATTTCGGCCTGCCCATTCCGTACGCCGCACAGGTGGAGCCGGGGGAGTCCGCCGGCGACGTCCTTCGGCGCACCGACAGCCGGCTCAGCCGGGTCCTGGAGCGCGGCGTCACGTTCTTCGACGCGATGTCCGCCCTCGTCGAGGAAGGCCTGTACCGCAAGGACGCGCCGCTGGTGGAGGTCTATTTCAACTACATGCCGCCGCAGGCGGGCGCCGCGGAAGGCCTGCGGATCGTCCCGGCGGGCACCGGACACTCCGACCTCGATCTGATGGTCACGGTGATGCCGGGCCTCGGGAAGGTCGGCCTTGAGTACAACGTCGACGTCCTCGACGAGGCGAGCTGCGCGGGCCTCGGGCGTGACTTCCTCGCACTGGCTGCCGAGATCGCCGACGCGCCCGACACGTTCGTCGCGCTGCCGGAAGGATCGCCTGTGGTGTCCGCGTCCGAACCGGTCGGCCAGTCCCAACAGCCCGAACAGCCTGAACAGCCCGAACAGCGCGGCCAGATCGCCGTCGCCGCCACCTTCGCCCTCGGCAACCTCCCGGCGATGCTGTCCGTCGCGCTGGAGGACACCGGAGTCGACGGCGGCCCCTTCGAGGTGGCCGAGGCGCCGTACCACCAGGTCCTCGCGAGCCTGCACGACCCGGGCAGCGTCCTCGCCCAGCCGTCGACCGCCGCGGGCCTCGTCCTGCTGCGGCCCTGCGACCTGACGCGCTTCGCGGACGGGGACGGGGACGGGGACGCGGACGGGGACGGGAGCAGCGGACTTCTCGACCAGCTCGCCGACGAGTACCCGGCCGCCCTGCGCGCCCTCGCCGACCGCACCCGCAAGCCGCTCGTCGTGGCCTTCCTGCCGGAGCGCAACGACGACGAACGGCTGCGCGCCTGGGAGCGGAAGGTGACCGAACAGCTCGAAGACCGGCCGGGCATCGCCGTCCTGGCGTCGGACTCGTGGGGCGACGACGAGTACCCGGTGGACGACGTGTTCGACGCGCACACCGACGACATCGCCCATCTGCCGTTCCAGGACGAGTTCCAGGCCGTCGTCGCGCTGCGCCTTGCCGACACCGTCTGGAACATCCGCCGCCGCGCCCCCAAGGTGATCGTCGTCGACGGCGACGAGACGCTGTGGAGCGGCGTGGCCGGTGAGATCGGCCCCGACGACGTCGACTTCGGCGGGGGCCGCTCGCTGCTCGCCCGGCGGCTGCTGCAGTGGCGGGAGGCCGGCGTACTGCTCGCCCTGGTCTCCAACAACGACGAGGAGACGGTGCACCGCATCCTCGACCGGCCCGAAAGCCCGCTGCACCGCGAGCACTTCGCGGCGATCTCCGCGGCGTGGGAGCCGAAGTGGACCCGGATCGTGAAGATCGCCGAGGAGCTGCGGCTCGGCCTCGACAGCTTCCTGTTCCTCGACGACAACCCCGTAGAGATCGCCGGTGTGCGCACCCAGCTGCCCGAGGTGCTCTGCGTGACCTGCCCGAGCGCCGGTGAACTCGGCGACTTCGTCGGCCGGTTGTGGCCGGTGGTGCCGCGCGCGGCGACGGCGGAGGACGCCGCCCGCGCCGCGTTCTACCAGCAGGAGCAGGTGCGCGACGAGGCCCGCGCGCAGCTGAGCTTCGAGCAGTTCCTCGCCGACCTCCAGCTCGAACTCGACATCGAGCCGGTCTCCGCCGAGACGGCGGAGCGGACGATCCAACTGAGCCGCCGCACCAACCAGTTCAACCTGCGGCCCCGTCCCCTGGACGCGGCCGAACTGGAGCGGCTCGGCAAGCAGGGCGAGGTGTGGACGGCGACCGCGCGCGACCGGTTCGGCGCGTACGGACAGATCGGCGTCCTGGCCGTCGAACCGGACGGCGACGCACTCGAAGTGGTGGCCTGGATGATGAGCTGCCGCGTGCTCGGCCGCGGCGTGGAGGACCGGCTGCTGCAGTGGCTCGCCGACCGGGCCGAGGCCAACGGGTGCCGCACGGTGCGCCTCATCGCCGACAACACGCCCCGCAACATCCCCGCGCGTCGCCTGGTCTCGCGGCTCGGCGGCGGCGAGGTCGAGGCACCGCGCCTGGAGACGACGGTGGCGTTGGCGCAACTCCGGGAGTTCCGTTCCTGGAACCCCGGATCGGAAATCGCAGCGGAGGTCAGCAATGTCTGAGGCGGGCAGCGGCACAAGCCGCAACCGCAGTGTCAACCGTCGGCCCGAGGAAGAGGTGATCGAACGGCGTGGTCCGGGCCGCGCCCAGGCCTCCGACCTCCTCGCCCGCTTCCGCAAGCCGTCCGGGACCGCTGCGGCGGGGCCGAAGGCGAGCGGGGGCTCGACTGCGAGCGAAGGGCTGAAGGTGAGCGAGGGGCCGACGGTCGTCGGCCCGACGGCGACCGATGGCCTGAAGGTGAGCGAGGGCCTGATGGCGAGCGATGGCCTGAAGGCGACCGAGGGCTCGACGGCCACCGACGGCTCGACAGCGAGCGGGCGCTTGAAGGCGACCGACGGCTCGACGGCGAGCGATGGCCTGAAGGCGAGCGGGGGCTCGATGGCGAGCGATGGCCTGAAGGCGACCGCTGGCTCGACGGCGAGCGATGACCCGACGGCCACCGGGAGTTCGACACCCACCGAGGCCACGGGACACCGCAGCGTCGAACAGCTCGCCGCGGACATCGCGGCGCGCGCCGCCCGTTTCCTGCCGGGCAGCGCGACGGACACCGGCACCGACCTGTTCGACGCCGGGCTCTCGTCGGTCGACGCGGTCGAACTCGTCGCGCTGATGGCCCGCGAACTGGGCGTAAGCGTCAGCCTCGACGACGTCTTCGCGGACGCCCGCCCCCGCCGCATCGCCCAGCGCTGGGCCGAGGCGGCAGGGCTGCCCGTCGAGGCGGCGGGCAGCGCGCCCGCGTCACCGGCGGCCACTGCGGCCACCGCGGCACCGGCGGCCACTGCGGCCACCGCGGCACCGGCGGCCACTGCGGCCACCACGGCACCGACGGCCGCCGCAACCGCGGCCACCGCCGCACCGCCCGTGATCGAGCCGACCACCGTCGTCGCCGCTCCGCGTGCCGAAGGCCTGCACGAGGACCTGGAGATGATCCTGGACGACCTCGCCCTTGCCGACCGGCTGCCCTTCAGCCGGCAGGCCGATGCCGTGGTCCCGCGCCGGATCCTGCTCACCGGGGCCACCGGCTACCTCGGCAGCCACATGCTGCTCGACCTGCTGCGGCAGGGGGACGCCCATGTGGTGTGCCTGGTGCGCGGCGCGGACGACGCGGCCGCCGAACGGCGCCTCGCCGACGCCCTGGCGAGCTTCGACCAGCCGTGGTCGTCCGAGGTGCGGCGGCGGGTCACGGTACTCGCCGCCGACCTGCGGCAGCCGCGCCTCGGCCTGACGCAGGACCGCTGGGAGAGCCTGGCCCAGGACATCGACTCGATCGTCAACGTGGCCGCCGCGGTCGACTTCCTGCGCGGCTACCCCTCGCTGCGGCAGACCAATGTGATCGGCCCGCTGGTCCTCGCGGAGCTGGCGATGACCGGGCGGACCAAGCCGCTGCACCACATCTCGTCCGTCGCCGTGTTCAACGAGGTCGGCATCGAGAAGATGGGCGAGGACGACCCGGTCGCCCACATCGACCGGCTCTTCGCGGGCTACGACAAGTCGAAGTGGGCCGCCGAGGCCGTGCTGCGGCGGGCCCGCGAACACGGCCTGACCGTGACGTTCCTGCGCCCCGGCGCCATCGGCGGCCACACCCGCACCGGCGTGTACAACCCGCGCGACCTCAGCACCGGCCTGATCGGGGCCTTCTCCCGCTACCGGACCGTGCCCGCCTTCAAGTTCATGAACCTGGCGCCGGTCGACTGGATCAGCCGCACCGCGGCCGCGGTGGTCTTCGACCCCAAGGCGTGGGGCCAGAACTACAACTTGACCGGCCGCGCCGAGACGCTCCCCGAACTGGTCAAGGACATGAAGCTGGCCGGGATGAACGTGCGGGTGGCCGGCTGGCAGGACTGGCGCGACGACCTGCTGCGCCGGCACGCCGCGGAGCCGGTGCCGGAGCTCGACTTCCTGATCCGGATCCTGAGCAGCCCCACCGCGATGAAGCTGTTCGAGGCGCTGATGTTCGGCCCCGAGGCCGGCTCCGAGCGCACCGAGGCGTTCCTGGCGAGGCACCGGCTCCCGATGGCCGAACGGTACGGCTCCCAGGCCCAGTTGAAGGCCTTCGAGCGGATGGCGAAGGACGGCATCGCGCGGCTGCCCAGCCGTGAGGACCCGCCCTACCTGTCGTTCCGCGAGCGTACGAAGGGCCATGTCGGTCCGGTCGGTGAGGACCGCGACACCAAGTGCCGGATGGCGCTCACGCTGTCCATCGCGAGCATGTATCAGGTCGTACGGCACCGGAAGATCGACGTACGCGGCGAGGTGACCTGCGAGCGGCTGCACCCGGAGCCGCTGACGGTGGCGGCGGGCGAGATCTGGGTCCGCCCCGACGAGGGCGTCCCGCTGCGGCACGGCAGCGACCATCCGCTGCTCCGCTACCGCCTGGTCCTCGTCGACAGGGACGGCGGCCGCTGGTGGCTGGAGGGCTGGAAGACGGCCCGCGCAAGCCGCGACTTCTGGAAGCAGACCCGGACCATCGACGTCACCATCGGCCGCGAGGGCGAGCCCGCGAGCCTGGCCGGTGTCGTCAAGGTGCCCGCCAAGAGCTATGTCCCGGACCAGATCGACGGGATCCGCGTCGACCCGAAGCTGACGCCGCAGGAGCAGCGGCTCGCCAAGCTGGCGTGGCTCTCGTGGTTCTTCGTCCAGGTGGGCATGGGGCTCGCGGAGCCGACCCTGCGCGCGGGCGCCGAACTCCTCGACCTGCGCAAGGACGCGATCGACCGGGACAAGGGCAAGCTGGAACGCAAGATCAGGAAGCTGATGATCAAGAGGGAGCAGACCCGATGACGCTGAGCCCGATGGCGCTGAGGCCACTGAACTCCGCATTCGGCGACAGGGTCGAGCAGATCCCCTTCACCGCGTCCGACGGCACGGAGCTCGGCCTGTGCCGGATCGCTCCGGAGGACGGCTCCACCGACCGCCCGGCCGTGCTCGTCCTGCACGGACTCACCGCGTCGGCCGACATGTTCACGCTGCCCGAGACCCGCAACCTGGTCGACGTGCTGCTGGACGCGGGCTACGAGCCCTGGCTGCTCGACTGGCGCGGCAGCTGCCGCCTTCCGTACAACGAGGGCCGGGTGCGCTACAGCTTCGACGACGTGGCGCTCTACGACATACCGGAGGCCGTGTCGCTGATCAAGGAGCGGATCGAGGGCCGCGATCTGCTGGTCGTCGCGCACTGCATCGGGGCGATGTGCCTGTCGATGAGCATGGCGGCCGGCCTTGTGCCGGGCCTCGCCGGAGTCGTCGCGCAGGGCGTCTTCCTCACCCCGAAGATGTCCTGGAAGACGCGGGCGCGGCTGCACTTCGGCGGGGAGCTGCTGCGGTCCCGCTTCGTCAACATCCCCACCGACTTCAAGAAGGTGGGCCTGTGGTCGAAGCACTCGCTGATCTTCGCGGAGGTCTCGCTGGGCGCCGAGTGCAAGGACCCCAACTGCCAGATCCTGCACAACGACTCGTGGGGCGTGGGCGGTTCACTCTTCGAGCACGACAATCTCCACGACGTCACCCACGACCGTCTCGCCGATCTGTACGGCACGGTGCCTATGTGGATCCTGCCGCATCTGCGCGGCATCGAACTGGCCCACACCATGCTGCGGTTCAACGACGCCGACGGCCGCTACGACGCGCTCCCGAAGAACGCGCTCGACAACGCGGGCAAGTACGAGGCGCCGCTCCTTCTGCTCTCGGGCAGCGACAACCGCTTCTGGTACGACTCCAACAAGCTCTGCCACGAGGTGCTTTCGAGCCGCTACCCGGACATGGACGTCCGCTATGTCGAGGTGCCGGGCTACGGCCACCTCGACACGTTCATCGGCCGTAACGCGGCCTTGGACGTGTTCGGCCACATCGTCGACTTCCTCGACGAGTGCCGGAGCGTGAACGCCGCGAGGTGACACGGGAACGGCCCCTGCTTCCAGGCCTTCGGGTCGGGAAGCAGGGGCCGTCGTGCTCCGTTTCAGGCAAAGCCAGGCGAAACTCAGGCGAACGTCACCCGCGCCACCGGATCGAGCAGCCCGTCGTCGAGCAGCGCCCGGCAGCGGAACCGCTGGATCTTCCCGCTCGGCGTCTTCGGCAGCACGCCGCGCGCCAGGAACAGACACTCGGCGAGGGCGACCCCGGCCCGGTCCATCGCCAGGGACGCCGCCTCCTCCGCGATGGGCCGGAAGTCCCGCGGGTTGCCCTGCGGCTCCAGCATCAGCACGAGCCGCGTCATGCCCGAATCGCCCGCGTCGACGACCGCCGCACATCCCTTGCGTACGTTCTTCAGCGAGTCGACCGCCGACTCGATCTCCGAGGCGTAGACCTTCCGCCCGCCCACGGACAGCATGTCGTCGGCCCGGCCCAGTACGTACAGCTCGCCCTCGCGCACGAAGCCCAGGTCGCCGGTGAGCAGCCGGCCGTCCTTGAAACGGGCGGCCGTGCGCTCGGGGTCGGCGTAGTAGCCGTTCGCCAGGCTCGGCGACGCCACCTCGATCTCGGCGATCGTGCCGGAGTCGCCCGCCCACACCGAAACCCCGGGCAGGGTGGGGCCGTTGGAGACGAGCCGGGTCGCCCGCGGATGGTCCGGCGCCACCTCGGTCACCACGCCCTCGACGAGCGCGGGCCCGTCGAAGGCGAGCGCCTTGGGCGCCTGGTCCCAGGGCTTCCCGGTCACGGCGAGCGTCGCCTCCGCCATGCCGTACGCGGGCTGGAACGCGGTGTCGGTCAGGCCGAACGGCCGGAACTTCTCGGTGGCCGCGTCGAGGGTGTCCCAGTCGACCCGCTCCGCACCGATCACCGCGGCCCGCAGTCGCAGCTCCTTGGGGAGCGTCCCGCGGCCCTGCGCGCGGGCGGCGAGATAGACGGCGGTGCTGGTGCCCGCCGTCATCGTCGCCCCGTACTCCGACATGTCACGGAACCACGTCCGCGGGGCCATCCCGAACCGGTCGGGCGATGAGAGCACGAAGTCGAAGTCGTACGCCCACGAGTACAGCAGGCAGCCGAACATCCCCATGTCGTGCGAGAGCGGAAGCCATGACGCGACGGTGTCCGCGCCGGGCCTGCCGCCCGTCAGATGCAGGATGATCTGCAGCTGCTGCTCGATGGAACGGGTCGTCAGGGCGCAGCCCTTGGGGGTGCTCGTGCTGCCGGACGAGTACTGGATGAACGCCACGTCGTCCGGTCCGGGCGGGCTGGGCTCGAAGCGCCCGGCGCCCGCGGCCGCGCTGTCCGGCGCGGGCCAGCCGTGCACCGGAAGGTGCCGGCTCAGCTCCTGCGGGACCATGGCCGTGAGCCATGCGTCGAGGAGCAGGAGCGTCGGGTCGAGCCGCGCCGACAGGGCGACGAGCTGTTCGCCGTACGCCTCGTGGCTCTGGCCCCGGGTCGGCAGCGGCAGCGAGGCCACCGCGCCGCCGGCCAGCCAGATCGCGAGCAACCCCCGTACCGCGTCAGGGGTGTTGGTGAGGATGGTGGCGACCCGGGTGCCGGGACCGACGCCGAGGGTGCGCAGCCGGGCGGCCATGCCGTGCGCGTCCTTGACGACGTCGCGCCAGGGTGTGTGCGCGAACTCGTCGCCGGTCCACTCGTGCAGCACGCCGCGCGATGCCGGGTTGGTCAGGGCGTTGAAGAACTGCATGTACGTGTTCCCCGTCTTCTCTGCATTTCTGCGGATCTGTGGATCTGCGGATCTGCTGATGTGCGCCGTCGCCCGTGCTACTCCACGTCCACGAGCGAGGTGTCGGAGTCACGGCCGCGCTCGGCCATGGGGGCGAGCTTCTGCTGGCTCTCCAGGAGTTCCTTCTTGTCGAGGGAACTGCCGCTGACCCGGCTGATGTTGGCCTCGCGCATCGTCATCCGCTCGGGGTCGATGCGGACGACCTTCCAGGCCAGGTGGGTCTTCTCCAGGCTCCAGATGAGGATGGCGCTGAGGTCGATCTCGTACCACTTCATGCCGTGCCGCGCGGAGCGGGGGAACGCGTGGTGGTTGTTGTGCCAGGCCTCGCCGAACGACGGGATCGAGAGCCAGGCCACGTTGCGCGACTCGTCGGTGGTCTCGAAGCGGCGGCGGCCGAAGACGTGGCCGATCGAATTCACCGCGTACGTCATGTGGTTGATCAGGAAGATGCGGACCAGGCCGCCCCAGAGCATGCCGGTCAGGCCCGCCTGGACGGAGCCGCCGGTGATGCCGAACGCGATCAGGCCGGGCAGCACGACGCTGGCCGCGACGACGAGCAGGAGGTTCTCGCTCAGCCAGCGCAGCGGCTTCTCGCGGACCAGGTCGGGGCAGTAACGCATCGGGTCGGACGTGAGGTTGATGTTGAAGAGCCACCCCAGGTGGGCGTGCCACAGACCGGCCATCGTGCCCTTGAAGCCCGGCTCGAAGTCCAGGTGCGGGCTGTGCGGGTCGCCCTCCTTGTCGGCGACGCGGTGGTGCTTGCGGTGGTGGGCCGCCCAGATCAGCGGCGGGCCCTGGCCCGCCATGACGCCGGCCGTGGCGAGCGCGACCCGGATGGGCTTGTACGTCTCGAACGATCGGTGGGTGAGCATGCGGTGGTAGCCGGTGGAGATGCCGAAGCCCGAGATCGCGTACATGATGACCAGGACGACGACGTCCGACCAGCTGAAGACCTTGTTCCAGAGCAGCGCCATGGCGCCTAACACGGCGATCAGCGGTATGACGGACGCTCCGAGAATGAACCAGCGATGCTTCCTGCCGTCCATGTGCCTCTCACTTCCGGGAGTTGACTTTACGGTGGGTGCGGGTGGCGCGGGCGCTGTTCAGTTCGCGGCGTTCCAGCGCACGGCCGCCGCGGCGGCGAAGTCTCCGGCGTGCGCGAAACCGGACATCACGACGAGGTCGCCGTCGCGCAGGTCACCCGCGCGCGCCGCCTGGTCGAGGGTGATGGGCACGGCGGCCCCGTAGAGATTGCCGAACCGGTCGAAGGTGTCGAAGTGGCGCTCGGCGTCGATCTTGAGGGCCTGCCGCCAGTTCTTCAGGAAGATCCGGTTGGGCTGGTTGGTGACCAGCACGTCGATGAGCGACGGCTGTTCGTCCAGCTCGGTGCAGAGCTCCGAGACGAGCTCGGGCACGAGTCTGTTGCCGCGCTCCAGGATCTCGGCCGTCTTGGTGCTGTCGAACCTGATGTCCGTCTGACCGGTGCCCGGCTCCCAGTACTTGCGGCCGTCGGGGGCCGAAAGGCCGAGATCGTCGGCGTACGAGGGGATGCTGCGGGTCCGTACGCCGAGCACCGGCGAACCGCCGCCGGCCTCCAGATAGGCCACCCCGCAGCCGTCTCCGGGGATCGCCGCGTGGGACTGCGTGCGCACGTCGGACTGGGCGAACATCTGGCCCGCGGTGTTCTGCACATTGGCGATCAGCGCGGTGCGCGCGGCGCCGTCCGCCATGATCTTCTGGGCCAGTTGGACCATGTACATGAACGAGGCGCAGCCGCCGTTGTGCAGGTCCACGATCCACTCGGGGTCGATGCCGAGCCGGTGCGCGGCCTGGGCGCCGACGCCCATGAAGGGCTCGTCGGGCAGCAGCACGTTCGTCAGGAGCACATCCACCTGGCCCGCGGGCTCCTTGCCGAGCCGCTCGAAGAGCGGCCGTGCCGCCTTCGCGATCATGTCGGACGCCCGCTCGTCCGGGGCGACATGGTGGCGAGCCGGTGGCACGCGGAACAGCGGGGTGTTGGCGAGCGGGTCCGGCGGGGCGTTCTCTTCCAGGAAGAACTCGGGGCCCACGACCTTCTCGGGCAGGTAGCTCCCGAAGTCGACTATGCCGACGGGCTGCATAACAGTCTCCTCGGAGCTGTCGGATGAGTCGGAGAGATGAGTCGGAGAGATGGCTCGGAGTAAGGAAAACACCTCGTGCCCCCTTTCCGCCAGCAGGATCCGGATCGGGCGAGGGCAATGCCCTAAAGGGCAATGGCGGCCCGTCGGCGGGCCTGGGTAGGGTCGTTGCTCCCGAGTCTGGATCCCGGACGGCGGCTCATAAATTCTCAGGCAATCCATCACTCGTAGCGGAAAGGCTGCCCTGTGATCACTGCTGAAGAGGTCTGCGCGCGCATCGCCAAGAAGCTCGGCAGCAAAGCGAATTCATTTACGCTCGACGCCGAGACCTCGTTCGACTCGGTGGGTCTTTCGAGCCTGCAAATAGCCGACATCGTCTACAGCATCGAGGACGACCTCGAGATCGAGTTCGACGAGAGCCGGGCCGCGAGCGTGAAGACCGTCGCCGACCTGGTGAAGCTGGCGGAGGAGACCAAGCAGGGCAGCGCCGCGGCGTGACCATCGATTACCAGGGCGCGACGGCCGAGTCCATCAAGCACCACTACGACGTCTCCAACGACTTCTTCGCGCTGTGGCTGGACGCGGATCTCACCTACACGTGCGCCCTGTGGGACGAGGGCGACACCCTGGAGAGCGCGCAGCAGCGCAAGCTCGACCATCTGATCGAGGGCGCGCGGGCCGGCGGCGCCCGCCGGGTCCTCGACGTCGGCTGCGGCTGGGGAAGCCTGCTCGGCAGGCTCGTCCACACCCATGGCGTGCAGCAGGCGGTCGGCCTCACGCTGAGCGAAAGCCAGGCGGAGCGGCTGCGTGAACTCGCCTTGCCGCGTACGGAAGTTCGGGTGGAGAACTGGCTCGACCACGAGCCCGCAGAGGGCTACGACGCCATCATCTCCATCGGCGCCTTCGAGCACTTCGCCCGCACCGGCCTGTCACGGACCGAACGTGTCGCGGCGTACCGCGAGTTCTTCGAACGGTGCCGCGACTGGCTGCCCAAGGGCGGACGCCTCGCGCTGCAGACGAACATCAAGGGCAACAACGTCCGGATGGACCGGCAGACGGTGCGCGACCTGCTCTTCATCATCGACATCATCTTTCCGGAGTCCGAGATTCCGGCGCTGTCGGAAGTGATCGAGGCCGGCGAGAAGCGCTTCGACGTCGTCTCGCTGCGCAACGACCCGGACCACTACAGCCGGACCTGCCAGGAGTGGCTGAACCGTCTGCGCGCCAACCGCGAGCAGGCCGTGAAGTGCGCGGGCGAGGAGAACGTGGCCAACTACGAGCGGTACCTGGGCGCGACGGTGGGGCATTTCGCCAACCGTCACCTGGGCCTGTCGCGCATCATCCTCGAAGCCGTGTGACCGGGGAGTAACTTTGAACGCGTACAAGCACGTCGTGTATTGGCACGACACGGAGCCGGTGACTCTCGGGGAGCCGCTGCGGGAATCCGTCGAATGTGATGTGTGCATTGTCGGCGGCGGATTCACCGGGCTGTGGACCGCCTACTTCCTCAAGGAAGCGGAGCCCGCACTCGACATCCGTGTCGTCGAGGCCAACCACTCCGGATACGGGGCCTCGGGCCGCGCCGACGGATTTGTCACGCCAACCATCGGCAAAGACATTCAAGCACTGGTCAAGGAATTCGGTCTGCAGCGTGCACTCGACGCCTCGAAGGCGGTCGGCAGGTCGATTCTGGAAATCGGCAGATTCGCGCGCAGGAACCGCGTGGACGTCGAGTACGAGGCCAATGACTACCTGATGGTCGCGACCGACGCCGCCCAGCTCAAGCGCCTTGAGCACGACCGCGACCTGGCCGAGCGGATGGGCGCCGCGCAGGCGGAGATCCTGTCGCGCCAGGACTCGCAGGACATCGTCGGCTCGCCCGCGGTCCTCGCGAGCATGCGCACCGGCGGCGCCCTGGTGAACCCGTTCAAGCTCGCCCGCGGCATCGCCCGCGTCGTACGGGACAAGGGCGTGACGATCTACGACAAGTCGCCCTGCCTGCGCGTCGAGCCGGGCGTGCGGCCCACCGTCGTGACGGCCGGCGGCCAGGTGAAGGCCGACAAGGTCGTCCTGGCCACCAATGTGCACATGGACGCCTTCCCGCCGTTCCGCAACAAGGTCGTGCCGATCTGGACGTACGCGATGGTCAGCGAGCCGCTCACCGACGAGCAGCTGTCCCGCGTCGCGTGGGCCGGGCGTGAGGGCCTGGTCGAGGCCAAGTCCCTGCTGACCTGCGCCCGTTTCACCCACGACAACCGGCTGATGTTCGCCGGCGGCCCCGCGCCGTACTACTACGGCCGCGACAAGCGCCAGCGCAACATGAACCGCCCCGAGGTCTACCGCGCCATCCGCCAGGAGTTCCTGCGGTTCTTCCCGATGTGGGGCGACATCGAGTTCACGTACGCCTACGGCGGCACCGCCGATGTCGTGCGCGACTACGCCCCGCACTTCGGCACCCTGAACGGCGGCAACATCCTTTACGGATACGGCTATTGCGGCAACGGCATCGCGGCGACCCACACCGGCGGCAAGGTCCTGCGCGACCTGGCGCTCGGCAAGGACACCGACTACTCCCGGCTGCTCTTCGTGGACGACGAGCGGCGCAAGCCGCCCGCCTCCTTCCCGCCAGAGCCCGCGCTCTACGTCGGCGCCCGCGCCGTGGCGCGGCTCATGGACTGGAAGGAGTCCCGCGCATGAGCGCGCGTCGAACCGTCCTGCTCACCGGCGCGTCCGGTGTCGTCGGCCGCTCCGTCCTGCGCGAGAACGTGCGGGACGGCGAAGGGACGCGCATCATCGCCGCGTCGCACAGCGCTCCCGTGCCCGAGGCGACCGGGCCGACGGTGCGCTGCGACATGACGGCGGACCGCTTCGGGCTCGACGCGGACAGCTATGCCGCGCTGGCCGGCGAGGTCGACGTCGTCATCCACTCCGCGGGCCTGACCGAGTGGGGCCTGCCCGCCGAGCGCTACGAACCGATCAACATCGAGGGCACACGCCGTGTCATCGACTTCGCCCGACAGGCGGGCGCCACCGTCCACTTCATGAGCACCGCCTTCGTCGCGGCGCTCGCGGACACCGCGCCCGTGGAGCTCTCCGCGGACAACGTCTGCCGCAACTACATCCGCTCCAAGCAGCGGGCGGAACAGCTCCTGCGCGACAGCGGAGTGCCGCACACCATCTTCCGGCCCACCAACCTCATCGGCGACTCGTCGACCGGCTGGACGTCGCAGGGCCAGATCGTGCAGCTCATGTCGGACTGGCTCGGCCGGGGAAGGGCCCCCTTCATCCCCGCACACCCGGGCATCCGGATGGACTTCGTACCGCAGGACCTGCTCTCCCGTGCCGTGCTCGCCGCCATCGAACTCGGCGACGAGCAGGGCGAGTTCTGGGTGACGTACGGCCCCGAGGCGATGGACATCGAGACCTGTCTGCAGCTCCTGGTCAAGCACGCGGCCGAGCGCGGCCGCACGCTGTCCCTGCCGCCCGTGGTGAACGCCGACGAGCTCGACCCCGACGCCATCGCGTCCACCGCCCCGATGACCCGCTCGTACCTCTCCGTGCTGCGCGACGTCAGCGAGGTCACCCGGTGCAGCGGCGGCGTACTGCCCACCTCCATGCCGGAGTTGAGAGAGCGCTACGGCATCGGGCACGTCGACGACACGGCGGCCTACCTGACGAGCCTGGAATACGCGGCGGCACACCTCGGCTAGCGCGACCGGCACACCGGCCACCGGGCCGGAGCGAACGTGAACGAACGCGAACGGAAGGACACTTCAGTGAACGAGGGCTGGAACCCCCCGGATCTGGGCGGCAAGGTGGCCGTGGTCACCGGGGCCAGCCGTGGTGTGGGCCGTGGCATCGCGCTCGCCCTCGGTGCGGCGGGCGCGACCGTATACGTCACGGGCCGCAGCACGCGCGACGGTGAGCGCACCGAAGGCCTGCCCGGCACGGTGGACGACACCGCCGACGAGGTCACCCGGCGCGGCGGCAAGGGCATCGCCCTGCGCTGCGACCACGGCGTGGAGGCGGACAACGAGGCGCTCGCCGAGCGGGTGCGCGCCGACCAGGGCCGCCTCGACCTGCTGGTCAACAACGCCTGGGGCGGCTACGAACGGTCCTCCGAGGTCCGCTTCGACGCGGCCTTCTGGGAGCAGCCGATGTGGCGCTACGACCTCTTCGAGCGCTCGCTGCGCGCGCAGTACGACGTGACGCGCAGGCTGGCCCCGCTGATGATCCCGCAGCAGAGCGGCCTGGTCGTCGGCATCAGCTTCTCCGACGGTGACATCTATCTGGGCCAGGTCGGCTACGACGTCTTCAAGTCGGCGTCCGACCGCATGTGCCGGGGTTTCGCATCCGATCTGCGCAAGCGCGGCGTAGCGGCGCTCTCCCTGCACCCGGGCTTCGTCCGCACCGAGCGGGTGGAGGCGGCGTGGGAGGCGATGGGCAGCGGCCCCGCTTCGGTGGTGCACTCGCCGGAGTACGTGGGCCGGGCGATCTGCCTGCTGCTCGCCGACCCGGACGTCATGGAGCGGTCCGGGAAGGTGCTCAGCACCGGCGATCTCGCGGCGGAGTACGGCTTCGACGACGTGGACGGGCGGCGGCCCCCGGCGTTCCGTCTGGAGGGCCGGATGAGTCTGGCCACCCGGATGCACCGGCTCAACAAGGTGGTCGGCGCCACCGGACAGCCGCAGCAGTGATGCGACGGCCGTCATTCCAGGCGCAGTTCGGCGGCACGGAGGCGCGGGGCGTCCCCGTCCGGCGCTCCGTCCTGCCTGCGTACGGCGATGGCGGCCCGGTATCCGTCGGGCGCGGGCACATCGACGACGGACCAGCCCGCGGGCACGGGCGGCGCGTCGCGCGGGGCGAACTCCGCGGGAAGCCCCACGTGCCGGCGGCCGACCCCGCCCGCAAGACCCGTCCCGATGCCCTTCAGGAAGGCCTCCTTCCGCACCCAGCAGCCGAGCAGCGCCGCCTCGCGCAGCTCGGCGGGGAGCGCGGCGACGGCCTCCTGCTCGGCCGGATGCAGGCGGCGCAGCATCCGCGCGAAGCCGTCACGTGCCAGCTCCGCCGACTCGATGTCCGCCCCGACCGGCGACCCTGCCAGTGCGTAAAGGGCGAAGTCCCCGGCGTGCGACAGGGAGAACCGCACATCGGGCCTGCCCGCGACGGCGGGTCTGCCGTGCGGCAGTTCACAGTCGGGCATCCCGCAGGGCTCGCGGACGAACCGCACGCTCCGCGGGGCCATTTCGAGCCGCGCACCGAGCAGGACGCGCAGTCCCACATGCGCGGTGACATAGCGCTCGCGGGCGGCCGGGGAGGGGGTATAGCAGGCGCGGGGCGCGGACAGGGCGGGCGGAGGAACCCAGCGGGGGGGGGGCCCCCGCGGCGCGGTGGGGTTGAGCGGGGGGGGGGCGGGGGCCGGGG
>NZ_JBHYIG010000197.1:0-1188 GCF_042740015.1 Streptomyces sp. NPDC059037 | reverse complement strand
CGGGGGGTATATTTGCGCGCCCCCACAAGACTGCGCGGTGAGCCGACTCGGGGGTTCAACTGTCGGCGCCGGCCGGGGGGTTTGGTCTCTCCCCGGCGGCCGGCAGGCCTCATCGGCGTCGAGAACTCCAGTGCGCGCGGCGGCCAGCGCGGCGTGATCGGGAATCCGGAGGGTCCGGACGGCGACGTCGTTCACGATGTGTCGTACCGCTACGCCTTGTCGGTGCTCGCTCCGCACTGGCGGAGGTCGTCTGCCCACTGCAGCGACACGAGCACGGCCTCTGTCCTTGAACGCAGCCCTAACTTCCGGGTGATGCTGGTCAGATGGGCCTTCACGGTCCGCTCGGCTATGCCGAGCCGGCTGGCAAGCGCCCGGTTCCCCTCGCCGGCCGGGAGGACGCTGAGCACTTCGCGCTCCCGGGGGGTCAGGCCCTGGAGCGCGGAACGCTCGACGGTTGTTGTGCTGCGCTCGATGAAGTTGCTGCCCGGAACGTGCTCCCCGTTCATACGCTCTCCCACTCGTAGGAAGTCTGCACTGCAGGAGGAGTCATATCCATAAAACACACCCATGATCAACAATTCCCCCTGTGGTCAAACCCTAAAGAAGATCCAGCGTGAATCCACCGGCGCTCGATGTGACTTGCATCACACCGTAGCCAGGTTGACCGTTCGGGTAACTGGCGTGATAAATGGCGCGAATTGCTCGTCGCCTTCCAGGGTCGTAGCGCCGACGTCCGCCGGGCTATTGATGTTGAACAATTGACGAGGTGACCTGCGTTGTCCCATTCATCTGCCCCGGCCGTTCCCGAAACGGTAACCGGTTCCAGGATCGCGGCCGTCTCCGGCTTTCGCCCGGAGCGGGTCGTCGGCAATGCGGAGTTGGGCGCACCCCTCGGCGTGACGGCCGAGTGGATCGAGCGGCGCATCGGCGTTCGCGAACGCAGATTTGCAGGCGGGGATGATTCGGTCACGGCGATGGCCGCGTCCGCCGGCGCCAAGGCCCTGTCGGCCGCAGGCCTCGCCCCGTCCGACATCGACCTCCTCGTGCTCGCCACCTGCTCCATGCCGTCGCCCATGCCCGGTGGCGCCGCGACCGTCGCCGCGCTGCTCGGCGTCCCGCGCACCCCCGGCCGCGACCTGTAAGCCGCCGGCGCCCGGGTCTGGGACGGGGACGGGGGCGCCCACCGCC
>NZ_JBHYIG010000196.1:0-18879 GCF_042740015.1 Streptomyces sp. NPDC059037 | reverse complement strand
AGGCGCCGCTAGCTCAGTTGGTTAGAGCAGCTGACTCTTAATCAGCGGGTCCGGGGTTCGAGTCCCTGGCGGCGCACAGACGGTGAGAAGCCCCTCGCGGAAGCGGGGGGCTTCTCGCGTATATCCCCCGCGTATCCCTCGCATATCCCCCGCATATCCCTCGCACCGGTGAGGACAGCTCACGGCGGGCGTCGCGATACTGGCACGGCCTCCTGCCCCGAGGAGTCCGTCATGCCGCCTCGTCCGTCCAGCCATCCGTACGTCGTCGACGGCGCGCTCGCCGCCCTCGTGCTCTGCGCCGTCTCGCTGCAGTTCCTCTTCCCCGAGGAGGGCGGCGACGAGCTGACCTGGGGCGGGTTCGCGCTCGGTGCCGGGACCGCGGTGCCGCTGGTGTGGCGGCGGCGCGCCCCCTTCGGCTGCGCCGCCGTGATCGCCTTCTTCACGCCCGCCATGGCGCTCTACCACCGGCCCCCGCCCGACGTCTGCTTCGGCGGCATGGTCGCCCTCTACACCGTGGCCGCCATCGGCTCACCGTGGAAACGGCGCGTCATGCTCGCCAGCTGGCTGACGGGGGCCGCCGTCACCATGGCCCTCAAGGAGCACGCCGAGCCGTACGAGTACCCCTTCCACCTGCTCAGCCTCATCAGCGCGTACGCCCTCGGAGCCTTCGCCCGCGTCCAGCGCGCCTACACCGCCGCGATCGAGGACCGGGCCCGGCGGCTCGAACGGGAGCGGGCCGGCGAGACGGCGCGGGCGGTCACCCAGGAGCGGGCCAGGATCGCGCGCGACATGCACGACATCCTCGCCCACGCGGTGAGCCTGATGGTGGTCCAGGCGGAGGCGGGGCCCGTCGTCGTCCGCAGCGATCCGGCCCGCGCGGAGGGGGCGTTCGACGCGATCGCCGGGGCGGGGCGCGACGCGATGGTGCAGTTGCGGCGCATTCTGGGGGTGCTGCGGGAGCCCTCCGTTCCCGGCGGGCTCGGGCCGCAGCCTACGCTCGCCGCGTTGCCGGAGCTGGCGATGGTCGTCGAACAGGCGGGCATCCGGGTCGAGCTGGGGGCGGACGGGACGCCTCGGCCGTTGCCGCCGGACGTCGAGGTCGCCGCGTACCGCATCGTCCAGGAAGCGCTGACCAACTGCGTCAAGCACGCGGCGGCGCGGGAGGTTCGCGTCCAACTGGGCTGGGGGGAGGGTGAGTTGGTGGTCAGCGTCGTCGACGACGGGACAGGAGCTGCCCCCGCCGACGGCCGGTTCGGAGGGGGGCACGGGCTCATCGGGATCCATGAACGCGCCGCCGCCTGCTCAGGCACCGCCGAAGCCGGGGACGGACCCGGCGGCGGATTCCGTGTCGCCGCGCGGCTGCCCACGGCATCCTTGGGGGATGAGCATCCGGGTGGTGGTCGCCGACGACCAGGAGCTGGTGCGCAGCGGCTTCTCGATGATCCTCGAGGCACAGTCCGACATCGAGGTGGTGGCGGAGGCGGGTGACGGCGCGCAGGCGGTGGCCGCCGTGCGCCAACACGCCCCGGACGTCCTGCTGTTGGACATCCGCATGCCGGGCACGGACGGCATCGAGGCGGCCCGGCAGGTGTGCGCGCGGACCAGCTGCCGGGTCGTCATGCTGACCACCTTCGACCTCGATGAGTATGTGTACGAGGCGCTGTACGCGGGAGCGAGCGGCTTCCTGCTCAAGGACGTCCGCAGGGACGACCTGGTGCATGCGGTGCGGGTCGTGGCCGCCGGGGACTCGCTCCTCGCCCCCTCGGTGACGCGGCGCCTGGTCGCGGACGTGGTCCAGCGGCGGCGCGCGGCGCTCGGTGCCGCGCCCATGTCGCCGTCCGAACGCCTCGCGGTCCTCACCGCGAGGGAGGAGGAGACCCTGCGGCTGCTGGCCCGCGGGCTCTCCAACGCGGAGATCGCGGCGGCGTTCGTGGTCAGCGAGCACACGGTGAAGACGCACGTCAGCAATGTCCTGTCCAAGCTGGTGCTGCGGGATCGTGTGCAGGCTGTCATTTGCGCTTACGAGACGGGTCTTGTGGTGCCGGGGGAGGGTTAGCCGCGGCCGTGGCCCGGAGGCAGTGGTCCTGGAAACGCCTCTCCCCCGCCCGACCGACACCTAGCCCCCGCGAGGGACCCCGCAAGACCACCCCCCACGGCGATCCCCCGCCCCGTCGGCGCCGCGACTCTGAGGGACGGCAACCCGGACCGTCCCAAGGAGAGGCCATGCTCGCCACCCTCGCCCGCACAGCCACCCGCCGCCCCCGCACAGTGATCCTCACCTGGCTGCTCCTCCTCGTCCTGGGCCTCGGCTTCGGCACCCGGGTCTTCGGTGACCTCACGTCGACCGTCGAGGACGTGCCCGGCAGTGAATCCGTCGTGGCGGACGAACTGCTCGGCAGGCTCACCCCGGACGGCGACTCCATCAACGCCGTCCTCTCCGGCGCCGACGTCGAGTCCACGCGGGTCCGCGCGCAGGTCGCGGACGCCGTCACCGACGTACGGAAACAGCCCGGCATCGCCCGGGTGCCCGACCCCTACGCCACCCGCGGCCTCGTCGCCGAGGACGGCAGGGCGCTCCTGATCCCCGTCACCCTCAAGGGCGGCCTCGACGACGACGCCGAGGAGGAGGCGGTCGGCGACGCGGCCGACCGGATCCGTGAGATCGGCGCCGCCGATGTCGCCGTCAGCGGCGGCCCGCTGCTCGGCGAGCAACTCGGCGGCCGGGCCCAAGAGGACGTCGCACGAGCCGAGTTGATCACCCTGCCCGCCGTGCTTGTCGTCCTGCTGCTGATCTTCGGCGGGCTGCGGGCCGCCGGACTTCCGCTCCTGGTGACCGTCAGCGGAGTCGCCGGCGCCTTCCTGACCCTCTACGGCTTCAGCCAGTTCACCGAGATCTCCGTCTACGCCGTCCAGATCGTCACCATGCTCGGGCTCGGACTCGCCGTCGACTACGCCCTGTTGATGGTGATGCGGTTCCGTGAGGAGCGGGGGAAGACGGACGATGTGGCAGAGGCAGTGCACGCGACCGTCGCCCGTGCCGGACGCACCGTCCTGTTCTCCGGGCTCACCGTCGCCATCAGCCTCTCCGGGCTCGTCTGGTTCGCCAGCCCGTTCCTGCGCAGCATGGGTCTTGCCGCCGGCGCGGTGGTCGTCGTCGACATGCTGGCCGCGCTGACCCTGCTGCCCGCGCTGCTCGCCCTGTTCGGCGGCAAGATCGCACGGCGGAAGGGCAAGCCGGGTGGCGAGCCCGGTGCCTTCTTCGCCCGTGTCGCGCTCTTCTCCGCGCGCCGTCCCGTGGCCGTCGGCACCGCCGTGGTCGCCGTGCTCGCCGTCCTCGCGCTGCCCGCCTTCGGGATGCGGATCAACATCGGCGACGCGCGGCAGCTGCCGGAGAGCACCGAGGCGCGGCAGTTGTACGACACCGTGCGCGAGCACTATCCGGCGGGGACGGACACCGATCCGGTGCAGGTGCTCATCAGGCCGGGGGCGGAATCCGGCTACGACGGCGCGATCCGGGCCCTGCCGGGCATCGCCTCGGCCCAGAGCGAGCGGCTCTCCGACGGGACCACGCTGCTCGAACTCACCCCCGCCGGTTCCGTCGACGGGCCCACCGCCACCCGGCTCGTGGAGGACATCCGCGATCTGCGCGGCGCCGATCCCGTCGAGGTCACCGGGAACGCCGCGAGCCTCGTCGACTTCCGCTCGATGCTCGCCGAGCGCGCGCCCTGGGCCGTACTCACCGTCCTGACCGGCCTGTTCGCCCTGCTCTTCGCGTTCACCGGGTCGCTGCTCATTCCACTTCGTACGCTCCTGACCACCCTGCTCAGCCTGGGCGCGGCGCTCGGCGTCGTGGTGTGGGTGTTCCAGGACGGGCATCTGGCGGGGCTGCTCGGCGGTGAGGGGCTCGGGGCGCTGAGCCTGACCGCGCCGCCGCTGATCATCGCGATCGCGTTCGGACTCGCCATGGACTACGAGCTGTTCATCCTGTCCCGGATGCGGGAGAGCCGCCTGGAGACGGGGGACGACCGCGCCGCGGTCGTCGAAGGGCTGCGCCGCTCGGGGCGCGTGGTCAGCTGTGCGGCGCTGCTGCTCGCGATCGTCTTCGGCGGCTTCATGACCGGCGGGTTCTCACCGATCCTGCAGATCGGCCTCGGTCTGACGCTCGCGGTCCTCATCGACGCAACGGTCGTCCGGATGCTGCTCGTACCGGCGACGATGACGCTGCTCGGGCGCCGCGCCTGGTGGGCGCCGCCGTCGCTGCGGCGCATCCATCGGCGGTACGGGCTCCGCGAGGCGCCGCCCGCCGATGAGGTGCCGGTCAGGCAAGCACCACCCAGTCCATGACGAGCGCCGCCACCAGGCCGACGGCGAGCAGATAGCTGCCCAGCCGGGTCCTGCCCCGCCTGCTGAGTTCGATCACCAGGCCGCAGAGGACGAGCAGCAGCCCGTACACCCCCACGACCAGGACGGACGAGCGGCTCGCCAGGCGTACGGCGAGCACCACGGCCGCCGCGGCCATCAGCACCGAGGCCGCGGCGATCCGTATGCGCCGTGCCTGGCTCGGGGTGAGGCCTGCCCTCATCTGGTCTGACGTGCTCATGGTTATGAATCGTAATCGACCAGGCCGGTGGCCACTGCAAGGATCTGGACAGTGGTGCCTCGGACTACGCCCGCAAGTACGCAAGGACCGCAAGCACCCGGCGATGCGTTCCTTCCCCCGGTGGCAGCCCCAGCTTGCCGAGGATGTTGCCGATGTGTTTGCCCACCGCCGCCTCGCTGACGACCAGTTCGGCGGCGATCGCGCCGTTCGACCTGCCCTCGGCGACCAGGCCGAGCACCTCGCGCTCGCGCGGCGTGAGCTGCTCAAGGGGGTCGCGGCGGCGGCGCAGCAACTGCCGTACGACTTCCGGGTCCACGACCGTTCCGCCGTCCGCGACCCGCTCGACCGCATCGGCGAACTGCTCGACCTGGCCCACGCGGTCCTTGAGCAGATAGCCGACGCCGGTGCCGTCGCCGGTGTCCAGGAGTTCGGCGGCGTACGAACGCTGGACGTACTGGCTGAGCACGAGCACCGGGAGCTTCGGCCGCTCGGCCCGCAGGGCGACGGCGGCGCGCAGGCCCTCGTCCTGGAAGCCGGGGGGCATGCGTACGTCGGTGAGGACGAGGTCCGGGTCGTGCCGCTCGACGGCGGCGCGGAGTTCATCGGCGTCGCCGAGCGCGGCAGGGACCTCGTGGCCGAAGCGGGTGAGCAGTCCGATCAGGCCCTCGCGCAGCAGCACGCTGTCCTCCGCGAGGACGATCTTCAGTCGGCGGCTGCTGGTGCTTGCGCTGGCTGCGGCTGGGCTCGGCACGGGATCTCCATGGACAGTACGGTCGGCCCGCCGGGCGGACTGGTGAGCGTCAGTGTGCCATCGAGCACCGCGATGCGGTCCGCGAGGCCGGTCAGGCCGGTGCCGCGGCTGGGGTCCGCGCCGCCCTTGCCTTCGTCCCGTACGTCGATGCGGAGGAGGCCCCGCTGATGACGTGCCGTGATGTGCGCGCGGGGCGCCTCGCTGTGGCGGGCGATGTTGGTGAGGGCCTCGCGGGTGGTGAAGTACCCGGCGGATTCGACGGGTTCGGGGAGGCGGGGCAGGTCCAGGTCGGTGTCCACGGGGATCGGTGAGCGGTCGGCGGCGTCCTCGATGGCTGCGGCGAGGCCGTAGTCGGCGAGGACTTGGGGGTGGATGCCGCGGATGAGTTCGCGCAGTTCCGTGAGGACGTTCCCCGCTTCGTCGTGGGCCGTGGCGAGCCGGGCCGCCAGGGGGCTGCCGGGGGTGGCGTCGAGCCTGGCGAGGCCGAGGGCCATGGTGAGAGCGACGAGCCGCTGCTGGGCCCCATCGTGCAAGTCCCTTTCCACACGCCGCCGTTCGGCCTCGAAGGCGTCCACCAGACGGGCCCTGGAGCGGGTCACTTCGGCGAGCCTGCTGCTGAGCTCGGCCTCGCGGGGCGCGAGGAGGAGGCGGGCGAGGGCGGCGCGGGCGGCGGCGTAACCGCCGAGGGGGTAAAGGAGCGGGGCGAGCAGGGCAAGGCCGAGCAGGGCGGCGGCGAAGGCGCTCGGGTAGTCGCCGATCAGCCAGAGCTTGGCGGCGCGGATCTCGCCGCCGTCGAGGGCGAGTTGGGCGGGGGCCGCGATGAGCAGGGCGGGGACGCCGACGGTGCAGGCCAGGACGAGCAGGTCAAGGGGCCAGAGCACGAGGGCGAGCAGCGCGGTGTACGCGAGCTCCCGCCAGGTGGCCTGTTCCTTGACCCGCAGCGTGAACCAGGCGGGGATGCCGGGGGCTTCGGGGGTGCGGTGGGGAGTGGGCGCGGGGCCGGGATCCACGGGGCGGAGGCGGCGGCGCTCCAGGGCGGCGACGGGGATGCCGGTGAAGGCGAGCAGGGCGAGGAGGGGGAGGCCGATGAGTACGAGGCTGAGCGCGACGCCGGCGAGGGCGGCGGCAAGACCACCGACGAGCACGACCACTCCGAGGACGACACCGCCCCCGAGGTAGCCGAGGGCCCGCCACGGAGCACTGCTCGCCAGATACCCCCGCCGCCGCAGCGCCGTCGACACGCTCTCCTGGGCCATGGGGGCAGGGTAGGGGAGCCCTCCCTACGAGGGACGAGGCAGCTACGACTCCGGTCCCACGCGGGGCTTGCCCCGGGTCTGCGACTCCGGGTCCCGCGCGGGGCTTGCTCCCCTGCACCCCGGGTCCGCGACTCCGGTCCCGCACGGAGCTTGCTCCCCTGCACCCCGGGTCTGCGACTCCGGGTCCCGCGCGGGGCTTGCTCCCCTGCACCCCGGGTCCGCGACTCCGGTCCCGCACGGGGCTTACTCTCCTGCACCCGGGTCCGCGACTCCCGTCCCGCACGGAGCTTGCTCTCCTGCACCCCGGGTCCGCGACTCCGGTCCCGCACGGAGCTTGCTCTCCTTGCCCACCAGACTGCGACTCCGGGTCCCATCGCCCAACCCGCTCTGTCCCACCGCTTCGCGGCGGATCTTTCCCGCCCACCCACCCGATCACCCTGCGGGGCAATCGGGCGGGTGGGCGGGAAAGGCCTGTTCGGTGAGCCGGGGGTGCGGGGTGATCGGGCGGGTGGGTGGGAAGGGCCTGTTCGGGGCCCGCGGCCGCGCGGTGCCGGTCAGCTGGGCGGCAGCAGACCCTCGCGGGCGTGCGCGCGGTACTCGGCCAGGAGGGAGGCGACGTCCGGCGGCGCCAGCAGGCGATAGGCGGCCGAACCCGGGGGGCGCCACCAGACCGGGTCGGGGCAACGGAAGCCCGCCTTCCGCAAAGCGCTCCGCGCAACCTTGTTCGTCGCCGTCACCGGCATCCGCCGGACCACCCGCACGAAGCGGGGCGCCATCTTCGTCCCCAGGTCCGGCTGGGAAAGGAGGAACTCGGCAAAGGCGAGGGGGTCGAAGTCCGTACCGGCGCGGGGCGCGACCGCCGCCATCACCTGATCCCCGGCCACCGGATCCGGCACCGCGTACACCGCCACCCCCGCCGCCCCGGCATACCGCGCCAGAATGTTCTCGATCACCGCCGCCGCCAGGTTCTCGCTGTCCACCCGGAGCCGGTCGTCCGTGCGCCCCGCGAAGTAGAGGAAGCCCTCCGCGTCGCGGTAGAAGAGGTCCCCCGTCCAGTACCACCCGCCCCGCAGCCGCGCCGCATCCGCCTCCGCATTGCGCCAGTACCCCTCGAAGGGACTGCGCCCCTTGTTCACCAACTCCCCTATCGCCGCATCCCCGTTGAGCAGCCGCCCGTCCGAGGCGAAGACCGCGGGGGGACACTCCAGAAACGTGCCGGGGTCCACCACGGCGAGCTCGTCCCCCGGCGCCGCCCTGCCGATCGCCGCGGCCGGCGTCCCCGGCGTCCGCTGGATCGCCGCCCCGCCCTCGGACGACCCGTACCCCTCCACGAGCCGCACCCCGAACCGCTCCTCGAACCGCGCCGCGTCCACCGCCCCGGCCTCCGTGCCGAAGCCCATGCGCAGGGGGTTCCGGGTGTCGTCGGCCCGCTCCGGCGTCGCCAGGAGGTACTGCACGGCACGGCCCACGTAGGTGAAGTACGTCGCCCCGTACGCGCGTACGTCGTCCAGGAACGCCGAAGCCGAGAAGCGCCGCCGCAGCGCCACCCCCGCCCCGGCCGCGAGCGCCGGCGCCCAGTCCGCGATCACCGCGTTGCCGTGGAACATGGGCATGCAGATGTAGTGGACGTCGGACGGATCGACCCCGAAGTGCGTGACCAGGGACTGCCCCGCCGCGGCAAGCCGGCCCTGGCTGCAGATCGCCGCCTTGGGCGCGCCCGTCGAACCCGAGGTGAAGTAGAGGAGCATCCGGGCGGCCGGCGTCGCGGCAGGGGATATCTCCGGGGTCGCGTCGGCGTAGGGGGAGAGGAGGTCGCCGTATGCGTCCGAATCCGTCACCAGGACGCGTACGTCCGGGAGTTGGAGGCCGTCGAGGAGCGGGAGGTGGGATCGTTCGGTGATCAGGACCCTGCAGTCCGTGTGAACGATGTCGCGGGCCAGCTCGGCGCCTCTGCGGGTGGGATTGATGCCCGCGACCGCCGCGCCCGCGAGCGCCGCCGCGCTCAGCCACAGGGGGTACTCGGGGGTGTTGTCAAGCAGCACGCCGATGTGCGGCTCGGCTCCCCTCGGCAGGAGGTCCGCGAGAAGCGCGGCCCTCGCGGCCGCGCCCGCCGCGATCTGGTGCTGGGTCAGCGCCTTGTGCTCGAAGTGCAGGCCGGGGCGGTGGTCGCCCCAGCGCGCCTGTACGAGTTCGGCGACGGTACTCCCGGTGGCCTTCATGGCCGCGCACGATAATTGATGGGCCGTCAGATGAGGAGAGGGCCTACGGAAGGTCCGACCCGAACATGTCGTTCGCCAACATGTCGTTCGCCGTCACCATGAAGAAGACGCAGAAGGCGAGCATGACGCCGAAGAAGCACAGCAGGCCGATCGTGCCCGCCGCGCTCTTGACGGGGCTCGGCGCGTGCGCCGTCGCCTTCTCGGGGCGGTCGGCCGTGTAGTGCACGGTGACGAAGTCGCCCTCGACGGTCGTCGCCGGGCCGTTCTCCTCCTCGAAGCGGACCGCACGGCCGCCGGGTGGCGTGAACTCGTAGACGTGGTGGAGCGTGGTGGTGACGTGGCCGCTGTCGCCGTGGCTACGCGTCGTCGTGTACGTCCGCAGGCAGCGCGCCTCCGCCGTGAGCCCGCTCGACCAGGCCTGCCTGAGCTCCAGGGAGCGCTTGACCACCTTGACCGCCATGGCGATCACCACCGCCGCGATCAGGGTCGGTACGGCGTAAAACATGAACTCCATGGCTGTCCCCCGATAGTTGATGCAAGTCGCACCAGCTGCTGGTGCTGTTCCGCGCACGCCGTCCCGGTCATGGACGGCGTGCGCAGAACCTACCCGCGGGGAGAGCCGTGGCTCCTCAAGCCAAGCTCAGAATTTGACGTCCGAGCAGGCATAGAAGGCGTTCGACGTGTCGTGGACCGTCCACACCGCGACGATCACGTGGTGCCCGCTCCTGCCGCCGGGGATCGTCCCGGCGTGCGAGAGCGTGGCGGGCGGCTGCTGTCCGCCGTAGGGGACGTCGAGGAACGGGGTGGTGTCGAGAGCCGCCCGGGTCAGCGGCTTGCTCTCGTCCCAACCCTGCTTGGTGATGTAGTACTTGAAGTCCGTGGTGCTGTGCCGTGCCGTGAACTGCCAGCGGAACGTGTAGCTCTGCCCGCCGCTGACACTGGTCGCGGGCCAGGCGCCGCCGCCCGGCGCCGTCGGCTGGTTGAGCGAGTCGAAGCCGCCGATGCCCGCCGAGCAGATCTTGCCGTCGGCGGGACCCGCCGCCGGGAAGCCCTTGGGGCCCTCGACGCTCTGGGGTTCGTACTGGATGGAACCGCAGCCGCTCACCGTGCCGTTGGCACAGTTGATCTGGCGGCTGGCCGGCAGGTCCGTGTAGCCGTGGCTGCTCGCGCCGCCGGACGAGAGCGCGAGGGCCCCGACCGTGGTGACGCCGAGCAGGGCCGCGTACGTCTTCTTGTTTCGCATGCTGCCGCTCCAGGGGGAAACGTGGGGGGGTTCCGTGAGCTGTGCGCGCACTGCGGGGCGAGTTCTGCGGTCTAGACCAAGTTCAGATTATGGCCGGTAGTTGAACATGTCCATACCAAGTGTGGAGAGGGTTCGGTCGCAGCGGTGGCGCGACCTCTCGACCAGGTCGCCGTTCGGGTCGTCGTTCGTCTCCACCCACGCACGGGCCTCGTCGGACGTCCGCCCGCCCGCCAACTGCCGCTCAAGCAGCCTTGGTTGACGCACCTCTCCCGGCGTCTGCACGTACCAGCACTCCCCCATGAGCTCCCGGGCCGCACGCCAGCCGGGCAGATCGCAGGCGAGATAGTTCCCCTCGGTGACGACGAGCCGGGCGGCGGGCGGGACACGGTGCCGGGCGGCCACCGGCTCGTGGAGGGTGCGGTCGTAATCGGGTACGTAGATGTCCGCGCCGGTGTCATCGAGGACCCGGCCGAGCAGCGCGACGTATCCCCGGACGTCGAAGCTCGGCTCCGAACCCTTGCGGGAGGTGAGGGAGAGGCGCTCCAGCTGGGCGTTCGACAGGTGGAATCCGTCGAGCGGCAGATAGGCGGCGCCCTCACCGATCGCCGCCACAAGGGCGCGCGCCAGCGTCGACTTGCCGGCGCCGGGCGGCCCCGCGATCCCCAGGAGGGTGCGGGGCCGGCCCGCGGTCAGCCGCCAGGCGTCCTTGGCGAGGGCGGTCAGTTCGGGCGTGGCGGGGTCAGCGGTCTCCATGCCCCGTATAGAACGCCACCGTCAGGTCCTTGACCAAGGCCTTGCGCTCGTAGTCGTCGAGCTCGACCAGGCCCCGGGTGGTCAGCCGGGTCACCGTGTCCTCGACGGAGTCCACCACCGAGGTGAGCACGGTGTCGCGGTGCCGGGCGTCCAGGGCTTCGACCCGGCGGCGGTGCATGGTCTCCGCGACCTCGGGGGCGTACTCGATCCGGGTCGGCTGGGCCGAGAAGATCTCGATGCCGACCGGCTCGGCCTCCGCGGCGAGCATCCGGGTCAGCGCGTCACCGACGGCGTCCGCGTCGCGCAGGGTCGGGGTGTCGTCGTGGAAGGCGTCGGCGGGCAGCCGGGAGAGCACGCGGGCCGTCGCCGCCTCGACGCACTCGCGCAGATACTCCTGGTGGTCGGCGACGCCGAGGGTCGCCCGCGCCGCGTCCTTGACCCGCCACACGACGAGCACGACGACCCGCAGCGCGACCCCGCCCCGGTCCACGGCCGGCATCGGTTCACTGCGCCAGTGCCTCAGGCGTACGTCGACACGGCGGCGCAGGAGGAGCGGGTTGACCCACATCAGGCCGGTCCGGCGGACGCTGCCGCGGTACCGCCCGAAGAGGGTGAGCACCCACGCCTTGCCGACCCGGCCCCTTGCCAGCCCCCCGAACCCGAACAGGGCGAGCGCCCCGGATCCCGCGAGCGCCGCCCACTGCGCGAGGTCGATCCCGCTGTACTCCGCGGCTTCCGGCAGCCCCGCCACCCCGGCAAGCGGCTCGGGCAGCACCCCGGCCCACCACAGCGCGGCCGCACACCCGGCGGCCCCCGCGGCCCCGCCGAGCACGCCGACCCCGCCGGGCAGCACCCGCGCGGGCCGCTCGGCGATGGCGGGGTCGACGGCGGGCACGGGACGCGCCACCGCGGGCCGCGGCGCGGGCCGCCGGGCAGTGGCGCGCGGCTGCTCGCCCGTGCCCTGCCGCCGCCGCACGACCGCGGGCGTCAGCGGGACCCCGGGATCGCCCGGGTCGTCCCGGAAGAGCAGGTGCAGGGGGATCTCGGTGGTGGCCTCGCTGTGGATGAGCCGCTGCGAGCGGGCGGCGGGGTCCGGCTGCCCGTCGGGGTGGGATGGCTGCGGGGTCTGTGGCTCTGAGGCCGCCGTCGCACTCATCCTTGCCTCCACTTCATTCGTACCTCGATCTCATACGTAACCGAGTCACCTTCATGCCCCGGTCCGACCCGTGGCCGGGGGCTCACGAGAACAGCCGCCGCCACGTCTCGGGCCCCGGATAGCCGTCCGCCGCGACGCCCCGCCAGCCCTGGGCGCGCTGGAACGCCTCGACGTTGCGGCGGTCGCTCTCGCTCCAGCGCGGGCTCGGACCCTGGGCGTAGTGCTTGCCGAAGCCCTTCTTCACCAGCTGTCTGCCGAGCTCCTCGATCGACGGGCTCGACTGGCCGGGGCGGAACACTCCCCTGCCGGGGTACGCGGGGACCTTGGCGTGGGAGCCGCCGGAGCCGGCACCCGCCCCCGCCGCGGGGATGTCCCGCCCCTTGCCCTTCATCAGGTACGACCACGTCGTCGGACCCGGCAGGCCGTCCGCGTCCGCGCCGCTCCAGCCCTGCGCCAGCTGGAACGCCCGCGTGGCCCTGCGGTCCGCGTCACCCCAGCGCGGTCCGGGCCCCGTGCGGTAGAAGCGGCCACCGCCCCGGCCGACCAGCGCCTTGCCGAGCCGCGTGACGTACTTGTTGTCCGCACCGGGGCCGAACGACCCGGCTCCCGGGTAGCGCGTTCCCGTGCTCGGGCCCGAGCCGCCCGCAGCACCGTCCGTCACGCCCTTGTAGCGGTAGGCCAGATAGCGGCCCGCATTGCTCCAATAGGCATAGGGAGTCGTCTGCTTCCGGGCGTACGGACGGGCCTGTTCGTACGCCGTGTACCGGGTGCGCGACGCGTCCGTCCAGCCGCCGAAAATCGTCACGTGCGAACCCTTCTCGGGGTTCGCCGGATTATGGAAGAGAAGGATGTCCCCGGGCTTCAGCTGGGCCTTCGTAATACGGACCGCGTACGCCGCGAGGCTTCCCGTCCATTCATTGCCGCCGAGATTCCAGGCCATCGAGACAAAGCCCGAGCAGTCCTGCCGGTATCCGTCGGACCAGAAGGCGTCCATGCTGTACGGCACCTTCGCGGCGACCCACTTCCCGGCCCGCTGCAGGATCTCGGCCCGTGTCGTCGCCCGTACCGCGGAGTCGGCCGACGGGCCCGGAGCGCCCAGTGCGCCCGGCGCTCCGTACAGCGCGCTCGTGCCGCCCTGCGGGCCAGGACCGTCATCTCCGGGGACGGCGGGACCGGCCGGTGTCCGTGGCACCCCCGGCGCCGCCACCGCCGGCAGCGCCTGTCCGCCGCCGAGCACCGTGCCCGCCGCCGTGGCGAGCACGAGGGCCCGGCGAGCCCCGTGCGCCGCGGGGTGGCCGCCAAGACGTACGGGAAGTCCGCGAGCCAGGTCCCTTCGCCGGTGAATGCATCCGGGGCAGTCACAGTCGCTCTCGGGCTCGAATTCCTCGAATACCGGAGCACCGTCCATGCGATTCCCCTCACACTCCGGATAAGAATGTCCGCGTCGCATCTGCACGATCGTCAGTTTCTCAACTGTCCGGCGATATCGCATGTTGACGGTCCGAAAGGTGGATCCGCCCCGCATTCACTCCCCCCACCGCCCCCGGACCGGCCCCGAGCAAAGCGCGCTCGAAGCTCAGCCCAATGCCACCCCGAGCACCCGCAAGCTCCCGGATGGTCCGGAGCACCCGTCGGCATCCGGTAGAGTTCTCCAGGTCAGCACGCGCCGCTAGCTCAGTTGGTTAGAGCAGCTGACTCTTAATCAGCGGGTCCGGGGTTCGAGTCCCTGGCGGCGCACAGACTGCGAAAGCCCTCCGTTCACGCGGGGGGCTTTTGTCATGCCACCACTGGCACGGGTGCCGCTACCGTTGCGCCATGGCGCGCGACATCCAGGAGCGGATCAAGAAGCTCATCATCGACCAGCGGCTGCCCTCCGGCGCCTCCCTGCCCACCGAACCGGAGCTGATGGAGCGCCTCGGCGTCAGTCGGAACTCCGTACGGGAGGCGCTCAAGGCTCTCCAGGCGATGGGGATCGTGGAGATCCGTCATGGTTTCGGCACATATGTCGGACCCATGTCGATGGCGCCCATGATCGAGGGCCTCGCCTTCCGCACGGTGGCCGGCCACTACCGGGGCGAGGACAGCCTGCTCCAGCTCCTGGAGCTGAGGGAGGCCGTGGAGACCGGGCTCATCGCGCGCCTCGCGGGCGCCATCCCGGCCGCCGACCTGGCCGAACTGGACGCCCTCGTGGATCAAATGGAGGCCGAGGCGACGGCGCAGGGCACGCGGAACAGCCGGGACGCCACCGTCCACGCCGAGACCGACCGCGCATTTCACGCCACTCTTTACCGGTGTCTGCGCAACCCGCTGCTCGGCGAGGTCCTGGAGGCGTTCTGGGACGCCTTCCATCGGGTGCGCACCGACCTGGTGGACGTGCCGCACGATCCCAAGGTCACCTGCCGCCAGCACCGCGACATCCTCGACGCGGTCCGCTCCGGGGACGCGGTCCGAGCCGAGCGGGCAATACGGGAACACTTCGGTAATATTCGAACGCGATTGAGCTCTCCCGCCCCAGAGGTTTCCCCAAATCGCTCGTATGACCGGTAAACACCTTGTTTCGCTCTTGCGATCATGGCTAGGGGCGTAGAACCTTGTGCTGGAGCCACTGGCTCTCATGAGGCAGGCGGTACGAGGCAGTTGGGGGGCCTCACCACCTACCGGAAAGAGCCACGGGGACGGGGGTCCCGTTCATTAACGGATGCCTAGGGGGGCATCATGCAACCGGAAGGTTGTCGTCCCCGTCTAAGGGGACGGTGGCCTGCCACTGATGCGTCCGTGAAGGTCGAGGGGGACCGGACCGGGCGGAAGGACCAACGAACACGCGGGTGACCGCGTGCGGGGGGATGACTCATGACGTCGACGCCGACGGGCGCGCGGCCGGACGACCCGTCACAGACGACCCAACTGCGGGTGCCATCGCACCGGACGGGCGGGTTCCGGCGTATCAAGAAGGCGCTGCCGAGATACGACTACGAGCATTACAGCCGTCTCGCGGGGCCGCTCACGCAGCCTGATCCGAACAAGCCGTACAAGGTGCAGTACCGCTCCCTGCTCTCGCAGGAGCCGCACCGGATCCGGGCCGCCCTGATGCTGGGCGCCGCGCCGCTGCTCTCGCTCGTCCTGCTCGCCTGGCTGCTCCAGCCGACGCACTGGACCGAGCGCGACTACGTGGCCAACGACTGGCTGCCGGTGCTCGACGTCGTCATGCTCGTCTCGATCGGCCTGATCGAGTTCTTCCGCTGCATGAACGTGCTCTCGAACGCGCACGCCACGCTCGTCGCCCGTGACCCGATACCCGTCGTGCCGGAGACCGGCACCCGGGTCGCCTTCCTCACCTCGTTCGTGCCCGGCAAGGAGCCGCTCGAGATGGTGACGAAGACGCTGGAGGCGGCGGTCAAGATCCGCCACCGCGGCCTGATGCACGTCTGGCTCCTCGACGAGGGCGACGACCCCGCGGTGAAGGAGGTCTGCGCCAGGCTCGGCGTGCACCACTTCTCGCGCAAGGGCGTCGCGAAGTGGAACCTGGCCAAGGGCCCGCACCGCGCCAAGACCAAGCACGGCAACTACAACGCCTGGCTGGACGCGCACGGCGACGACTACGACTACTTCGCGTCGGTCGACACCGACCACGTGCCGATGCCGAACTACCTGGAGCGGATGCTCGGCTTCTTCCGCGACGAGAACGTCGGCTTCGTCATCGGCCCGCAGGTCTACGGCAACTACGACAACTTCATCACGAAGGCCGCCGAGTCCCAGCAGTTCCTCTTCCACGCCCTCATCCAGCGTGCGGGCAACGCCTACGGCGCCCCGATGTTCGTCGGTACGAGCAACGCCGTACGCATCAAGGCGCTGAAGCAGATCGGCGGTCTGTACGACTCGATCACCGAGGACATGGCGACGGGCTTCGAGATCCACCGCGCCACGAACCCGAAGACCGGCAAGAAGTGGAAGTCGGTCTACACCCCGGACGTGCTCGCGGTCGGCGAGGGCCCCAACGCCTGGACGGACTTCTTCACGCAGCAGCTGCGGTGGTCGCGCGGTACGTACGAGACCATCCTCAAGCAGTTCTGGAAGGCGCCGTTCTCGCTGCCGCCGGGGCGGCTCTTCAACTACACGATGATGGTCATCTTCTACCCGATGTCCGCCATGAACTGGATCCTGGCCGCGCTCAGTTGCGCGCTGTTCCTGGGCATGGGCGCATCGGGCGTGAACATCGACCCGACGATCTGGCTGATGCTGTACGGCAACGCGTCGGCGCTGCAGATCGGCCTCTACATCTGGAACCGTCGCCACAACGTCTCGCCGCACGAGCCCGAGGGCTCCGGCGGCATCGCGGGCATGATCATGTCCGCGCTCTCCGCGCCGGTGTACGCGCGCTCGCTCCTGGACACCGTGCTGCGCCGCAAGAGCAAGTTCGTGGTGACCCCCAAGGGCGATTCGGCAAGCCCGGACACACTGTTCGGCACGTTCCGCATCCACCTGTTCTTCATCCTGGTCTTCGGCGGTTCGATGGCCGCCGCGTTCATCTACGACCACGCCCACCCGGCGATGATCATCTGGGCCACGTTCGCCCTGCTGATCACGGCGGCGCCGATCTTCGCGTGGCGCTGGGGCATGCGGCAGGAGAAGAAGAAGCGCAAGTCGCGGCATGGGGCAGGACCTTCGGGACCACCGTCCGGCGGCGGGGACCCGATGGTGCCGCAGCAGCGCGACACCACGGCACAGCTGCCGCAGGCGCCGCACGCAGTACAAGCGCCACAGACGCCACAGGCACCGCACGCGCCGCAGCAGAAGCCCAGCTGGGCGGCGACCGACCAGACCATGCAGATTTCCCTTGGGGGACGTAAGAAATGAAAGACCGTTCCAGCCGCCGCCGCGCCCGCCGCATCGCGATAGGCGCGGCGGTGGTCATAGCGCTGGCCGGGATGAACGGCCCGTGGCTGTGGCGCGTGGGTTCGGAGAAGTACCACGACTACAAGATCAACAAGCCGGAGTACAAGGCCGACAACGGCCACTGGCAAGTCGTGAACTTCCCCGAGGAGTACCGCCAGAACACCATCCACGCGGCGCTCCTGCACACCGGCAAGATCCTCCTGGTCGCCGGCTCCGGCAACAACCAGAAGAACTTCGACGCCAAGAAGTTCGACACGCGCCTGTGGGACCCGGTCAAGAACACGATCAAGAAGATCAAGACGCCCGTCGACCTCTTCTGCACCGGCCACACCCAGCTCGCCAACGGCAATCTCCTCATAGCCGGCGGCACCCAGCGCTACGAGAAGCTCAAGGGCGACATCACCAAGGCCGGCGGCCTGATGGTGGTGCACAACGAAGACCCGGACAAGCCGATCACGCTGCCCGCCGGCACCAGGTTCACCGGCAAGAAGAACGGCAAGACGTTCGTCTCCAAGGACCCGGTCGTCGTCGAGCGCGCGAAGAAGGTCTTCAACAAGCAGACCGGCGCGTTCATACGCAACGAGCCGGGCCTCGGCCGGGTGTACGTCGAGGCGCAGAAGAGCGGCACGAAGTACGAGACGGGCACGCAGGACAACTACCGCGTGCAGGGCCTCAAGGGCGCCGCGACCCGCAACACGTACGGCATCGCGCAGAAGCTTGCCCTGGACAAGAAGGACTTCCAGGGGATCAAGGACTCCTTCGAGTTCGACCCGGTCGCCGAGAGGTACATCAAGGTCGACCCGATGAACGAGGCCCGCTGGTACCCCACGCTGACCACGCTCTCGGACGGCAAGGTGCTCAGCCTCTCCGGCCTCGACGAGATCGGCCAGCTGGTCCCGGGCAAGAACGAGATCTACGACCCGAAGACCAAGAAGTGGACGTACACCAAGCAGGTACGCCAGTTCCCGACCTACCCGGCGGTCTTCCAGCTGGAGAGCGGCAGGCTCTTCTACTCGGGATCGAACGCGGGCTACGGCCCTGACGACGTCGGCCGCAAGCCCGGCACCTGGGACCTGGAGACGAAGGGCAGCTGGAAGACGATTCCGGGGATGAGCGACCCGGACCTCCTGGAGACCTCCAACACGGTGGAGCTGCCGCCCGCGCAGGACCAGAAGTACATGGTCGTCGGCGGCGGCGGTGTCGGCGAGTCCAAGAAGTCCAGCAAGAAGACCCGCATCGTCGACCTCCTGGACGACAACCCGAAGTTCGTCGACGGGCCCGAGCTGGAGAAGGGCACCCGCTACCCGCAGGCCTCGACGCTGCCCGACGACTCGGTCCTGATATCCGGCGGCTCCGAGGACTACCGCGGCCGCAGCGACTCGAACATCAAGCAGGCGCGGATCTACGACGCCAAGACCGGCAAGATGCGCCGCGTCGCGGACCCGGAGGTAGGCCGCAACTACCACTCGGGCTCGCTCCTGCTGCCCGACGGCCGCGTGATGTTCTTCGGCTCCGACTCGCTCTATGCCGACAAGGCCAACACCAAGCCCGGCACCTTCGAGCAGCGCATCGAGATCTACACGCCGCCGTACCTGTACCACGGCTCGCAGCCGACGCTGAGCGGCGGCCCGGAGGAGATCAAGCGGGGCGGGTCCGGCACGTTCAAGTCGAAGCATGCCTCGTCCATCAAGACGGCCCGCCTTATTCGGCCGAGCGCGTCGACGCATGTGACGGACATCGACCAGACGTCGGTGGCCCTGGACCTGAAGAAGTCCGCGGACGGCGTCACGGTGACGATTCCCAAGGAGCGGAGCCTGGTGGAGTCGGGCTGGTACATGCTCTTCGTCACGGACGACCAGGGCACACCCAGTAAGGCCCAGTGGGTGCACGTGCCGTAAGGAGCGCCCCGTCAGGGGCGCGGGGGGGCGCAGGGCGGGGGCGCAAATAAAAACCAGCGTGGGCGGCGGCACGAGGACGCGCAGCCGGCGCCGGGGGGAGTGGTTGGGTG
>NZ_JBHYIG010000195.1:14866-18922 GCF_042740015.1 Streptomyces sp. NPDC059037 | reverse complement strand
GGCGCGGGGGCCTCGCCGACCCCGCCCGGCGCCTGGTGTTTTACACCGCCCCCCCCGGCGAGGGGGTGGCGGGGGCGCGTGGCATCGCCTCGCCCCCCGGCCGCGAGGCCGAGTTCCGCTCCGGGTTCGACCGGGCGCTCGCATACGCCGTGGCGCTCGGCTGTGGCCAGGTGCACGTGATGGCCGGTCTCCGGCCCGCGGACGCCGCGCCCGCTCAGCTCGCCGAGCACCGCGCCGCGTACCTGGACAACCTCACCTGGGCGGCGCAGCGGGCCACCGCAGTGGACGTCGACGTACTGATCGAGCCGATCAACGGCCGTGACATGCCGGGCTACTTCCTGCACCGGCAGGCCGAGGCACACGCGATCGTGCGGGAGGTGGGCGCCCCGAATCTCAAGGTGCAGCTCGATCTGTACCACTGCCAGATCGTCGAGGGCGACCTCACCACCACACTGCGCCGTGACCTTCCCACCGGCCGCGTCGCCCATCTGCAGATCGCGGGCGTGCCCGACCGCCACGAGCCCGACCAGGGCGAACTCGACATCCAGTATTTGTTCGACGTCGTCGACGAACTGGGCTTCGAGGGATGGATCGGCTGCGAATACCGCCCCCGCTCCGGTACGAGCGAGGGGCTCGGCTGGCTCAAGAACTACGGCCGGCTCAAGAACAACCGAGGAGAACGCGCATGAGGATCGTCATCACCGGTGGCTTCGGCTTCCTGGGGCAGCAGGTCGCCGAGGCGTTGCTGAAGCGGCGGACCCTGTGCGGCGCGCCCGTGGACCGCCTGGTGCTCGCCGACCGGTTCGTCCCTGCCGGATCGCCCCTTGCCGCCGACCCTTCCCCAAGCTCTTCGAGCAGGGGATACCCCATCGTGGACGTCGTACAGGGCGACCTGAGCGAGCGCCTCGACGAGATCTTCGCGCGGCCGGTGGACGTCCTGATCCACCTGGCCTCCGCGGTATCGGCCGAGTGCGAGGCCGACTTCGACCTCGGCATGAGCGCGAACCTGGACACCACGCGCGCGCTGCTCGACGCCGCCCGCGCGCAGTCGGCGGCCGGCGGGCCGACACCCCGGGTCGTGTTCTCCAGCAGCGTCGCGGTCTACGGCTCCGACCCCGCGCTGCCGCTGCCGCCCGTGGTCGGTGAATCGACGCTGCCCACACCGCAGTCGAGCTACGGAACGCAGAAGCGCGTCTGCGAGATGCTGGTCGCCGAGTACACCCGCAAGGGCTTCGTCGACGGGCGTGTGGCGCGCCTGATGACGGTCTCGGTACGGCCGGGCAGGCCCAACGCGGCCGCCTCCGGCTTCCTGTCCGGCATCATCCGCGAGCCGCTGGCCGGCCTCCCCGCGACCTGCCCGGTCGGCCCCGACCTGCGGGTCGCGCTGGCCTCGCCGCGGCGCACGGTCGACGGCATCCTCCGCATCGCCGAGGCCGAGCGGGGCAGCGGCCCCGGGCAGCTCGACGGCGGGCTTCCGGTCAACCTGCCGGCGCTCACGGTGACCGTCGCCGAGATGCTCGCCACGCTGCGCCGGGTGGCCGGAGACGCCGTCGCCGATCTGGTGACGGTCACGCCCGACCCCGCCGTCGAGGCCATCGTCGGCTCGTGGCCCGCCGCCTTCGACAACGCGCGCGCCACGGCGCTCGGTCTCGCGCCCGACGAGAACTTCGAGTCGGTCGTACGGGCGTACGTGGCGGACCACCCCGATGCGGTGGCGGCAGGTTCGCTGCCCGCGCCAGGGGCGATCGAGGCCTGACGGATAGACTGACGAGCATGTTCTCCAAGGTGAGTGGTCCCGTACGGCTCGCGGACAGGGTCGCCGCGATCCTCGCGGAGGAGATCGAGTCCGGACGTCTGGCCGAGGGCGACAAGCTGCCGACCGAGGTCGAGTTGGTCAAGCAGCTCGGCGTCAGCCGCACCGTGATCCGCGAGGCCGTTTCGCGGCTGCGGAACGCGGGCCTGGTCGAACCGCGGCAGGGCCGGGGCGTGTTCGTCATGCCCCAGCGCACCCGGCCGCTCGACCTGGAGGCGGAGACCGGGGCCGGGGCATCCGACACCAAGGCCAAGGTGCTGCAGATCGTGGAGGTCCGCCGCGCCATGGAGGGTGAGGCGGCCTCGCTCGCGGCCACCCGTGCCACACCGCAGGACGTCGACCGGATGCGGCAGTCCCTGGCCGCGATCGACGAGGCGGTCGCGGCGGGCGGTGACGGCGTGGACGAGGACCTCGCGTTCCACCAGTCGATCGCCGAGTCGACCGGCAACGCGGTGATGGTCTCGACCGTGCGGTACCTCGGAGAGGTGCTGCGCAGCGGCATCCGCGTCACACGGGCCAACGAGGCGCGGCGGGGCGACTTCATCGAGGCGGTCCGGGTCGAGCACCACGCGATCCTGGCGGCGGTCGAGTCCGGCGACGCGCGGGCGGCACGCAGCGCCGTGCGCCGTCACCTGAAGCATGCCGCGTCCCGTCTCCAGGACGCGGACGAGGGCTTCTGGACGGAGGCGGACGACCTTGAGGTGGATCTGGACGCGCCGTGAGGTGGACGCGCCGTGAGGTGGACGTGCCGTGAGGTTGGACGCGCCGTGAGGTTGGACGCGCCGTGACGTGCGGGAGCCCCCGGTAGCGGCGCGCCCTACTTGTTAACGGCGCGCCCTACTTGTTCGAACCCCGGAAGCTACTTGCTCGAACCCCGGAAGCGCCCGAACGCCTTCGTGAGGGAGCCCAGCGGTGAGCCGTCCGCCTTGGCCAGGCCAGGCGCGGGCGGCCGGGGCACACCGTCGCCGCCGGTCACCTCGGCCAGCGCGGCGTGCGCCGTCTCGGCAGCCTCCTGGTACAGGTCACGGGATTTCGTCATGGCGTCGAGCTCTTCGGCGTACCTGGCGACCATGGACCGGGCGTGCACCAGCTCCTCGTCCGGGGTGAGCAGGTGCCAGCCCCGGCGCAGCCGCGTCAGGGCCTGCTCGGCCTCGGCGGGCAGCGGCCGCGGCAGCGCGGCGAACTCCTTGATCCTGTCGAGGAGTTCGGTCGGTTCCGAGCCGTCCAGGAAGACGCTGCGCACCGTGAAACGCTCCGCGTCGTAATCCGGGCCCTGCGGAGCCGCGGGCAGGACGACGGCGCCGCCGCGCGGCATGCGCACGCTCAGCTCCCGCTTCATCGCGAAGTCGGCGATCTGCGCCTGCTCCGGCGTGCCCCGGTGCTCGACCACGCGGTGCCGCAGGCTCGGCGGCAGGAACTCCGCGATGGGCCGCTGCCCCTTCGCGTCCGGCGTCATCGCCTCGTGCACCACGATGTGGATGTTCCAGCTCTGCCGGGTGCACTCCCGCAGCCTGCGGCGCAGCTCGTCGTCGTCCTTCGGCAGGTGGTTCGTCGTCCGCAGCCGCAGGCCCGGCACCGTGTCGTGGTCCCAGGCGACCTGGTCGCTGTCGGGCCAGAACATGGTGGCGGGCGAGGGCCAGCGCGCGTCCCACGCACGCTCCGCCTCGGCTGCGATGACCCAGGTGACACCCTCGCCGTCCTTGCGGCGCGCTTCGGGGTCGTACGTGGTCAGCTGTGCGCGCACCGTGACGTCGTCGGTCACGCGCCAGCGGGCCTCGAAGAGGCGGCGGGCCGACGGACCGGGGTCGGCGGACTCGTCCCGCGGGTGCAGGACCGTGGAGCGGGCCGCCTCGACGGGGTCGAGGTCCAGGAAGTCGTCGAGCACCCCGGCCGCCTTGAGGGCGATCAGGTTGCGCCGGACGTCCTGCTCGGGCTCGGGCCCGAGGTGGCGCCCGCGCCCCAGCCACGCGGTGTCGGGGGCGGTGGTCGAAGAGTTGCTGTTCTTGGCCATGGAGTCGTTCTGTGGGTGATCGGGGCCCGACCAGTATGGCCCGTGTACCCGGCGATGGAAGAGGTACCCCGTCAACGGCTTCAACGTGCGGGGCATCGGGGCCGGGAAAACGCGCGGCCCCGAAGCCGGGAAGGAGGCGCGGGGGCGGGGCGCCCCCCCCCCCCCCCCCCCCCCGCCGCGCCGCGCCCCCCGGGCGGCCCGGGGGCCCCGCCCGCCCCGGCCCCCGGCCCCG
>NZ_JBHYIG010000195.1:0-14856 GCF_042740015.1 Streptomyces sp. NPDC059037 | reverse complement strand
CCCCGTCACCCCCCCTCCGGTTCCAGGGGGGGGGCTTGGGGGCCCGGAACACCGCGCGCCCCCGCGGCGGGGTGGGGGGCGGGGGGGGGGCCCCCCGCGCCCCTCCCCCATCGCCGTCCTGCCGGCGCCTACGGGCGGACCGTGAGCACCAGCTTCCCCGTGACGCGGCCCGTCTCGCCCGCTTCGTGGGCCTTGACCGCATCGGCGAGCGGATACGTGTCCGAGACGTGGACCCTCAGCTGCCCGGACTCGACGAGTGCCGCGATCGCCGCCATGCCCGCCTGGTCGTGCTCCACCAGCATGTCCGTGGCCCGCACGCCCAACTCGGCGGCGCGCTCGGCCACTTCACCGAAGTTGCCCGGCAGGATCGACACCAGGATGCCGCCGGGCCGGAGCACCTCCAGGGAGCGCAGCCGGTCATCGCCGCCCAGCGGGTCGAGGACCACGTCGATGTCACGGGCCTCCTTGACGAAGTCGGCGGTGCGGTAGTCGATGACCTCGTCGGCGCCCAGACCTCGTACGAAATCGTGCTTGGCGGCGGAGGCCGTGCCGATGACGTACGCGCCGCGCGCCTTGGCGATCTGCACCGCGGCATGGCCCACGCCACCGGCCGCCGCATGCACCAACACCCGCTGCCCCGCCTCCACATGGGCGTTGTCCACGAGGGCCTGCCAGGCGGTCAGCGCGACCAGTGGCAGCGCGCCCGCCTCGACGTGGCTCAGCGTGGCGGGCTTGGGCACGAAGGCGCGGGTGGGGCCGGTGACGTACTCGGCGTGCGAGCCGACTCCGTACGGGTACGGCAGCATCCCGAAGACCTCGTCGCCGGGCTGGAACAGCGAGACGCCCATACCGACCGCCTCGACGACGCCCGACACGTCCCAGCCGAGCGTGAACGGCGGCTCGCCCAGGAAGTAGCCGAGCCCGCGGTGCTTCCAGTCGGTCGGGTTCACGCCCGCCGCGTGCACGGCGACGAGGATCTCTCCGGCGCCGGGCTTCGGGCGCGGGACCTCGATCTCCTTCAGTACGTCGGGCTCGCCGAGGACGTCCTGGCTGATGGCCTTCATGGTCGGCTGGGTCTGCTGTGCCTGCTGTGCCTGCTGAGCCTGCTGAGAAGCGGTGTTCTTGGTCATGGATTCAGCCTGCGGCAAGGGCTTGACCTGGACAATGGCAAGATAGCCATTAAGCGATAGAATCGTGCCATGGCTTCGATGGAATTCCGTCCCGCTCGCCCGCACCGCGTGGCCGTCCTCGCTCTCGACGGCGTCTACCCCTTCGAGCTGGGCATCCCGAACCGCGTCTTCCCGCTGGTCCCCGGGGCGTACGAGGTGGTGACCTGCGCGGCGACGGAGGAACGCACCCTGGCCACCAACGCAGACTTCAGCATCACCGTCGAGCACGGCCCCGAGGCGCTGGAGAGCGCGGACACGGTGGTCGTACCGCCCTTCGACCTGCGGCACATCACCGCCGAGCTGTCGGAGCCGGTGCGCGATGCGCTCGCCCGGATCAGGCCGGGCACACGGTTGGTGTCCATCTGCACGGGGGCGTTCACGCTCGCCGCGGCCGGTCTGCTCGACGGGCGGCCAGCGACGACGCACTGGTCGCTCGCGGATCTCTTCCGGCGAATGTTCCCCCAGGTCGACCTGGATCCGGACGTGCTGTTCGTCGACGACGGCGACATGCTCACCTCGGCGGGCGCCGCGTCAGGCATCGACGTGTGCCTGCACATGGTCCGCTCCGACCACGGCAGCGCGGTCGCCAACCGGGTCGCCCGGCACTGTGTCGTACCGCCGTGGCGGGAGGGCGGCCAGGCCCAGTACATCGAGCAGCCGGTGCCGGACGAGGGCGTCACCGGCACCGCCGCGACCCGCGCCTGGGCCATGGAACACCTCGACCGGCCGCTGGCCCTACGGGAGTTGGCGGCGCATGCCCGGATGAGCCCGCGCACGTTCGCGCGCCGCTTCCAGGAGGAGACGGGCACGAGTCCCGGCCGGTGGCTGATCCAGCAGCGGGTGCACCGGGCCCGCCATCTGCTGGAGTCCAGCGATCTCGCGGTCGACCGGATCGCGGCAGAGGTCGGTTTCGCCACCGGGACGTCGCTGCGGCAGCACTTGCAGGCGGCCATCGGGGTGTCACCGCAGGCGTATCGCAAGACGTTTCAGGCGGGGGCGGCGGCTGTGGGCGGGTAGGCGGTTTCGTTTGGATCACCGGCTGCTCACAGTCGGGCGGTCAGGCGTCGGTGAAGTCGGCTCCACCATCAGGCACCGATTCCAACTGCGTGACTGTCATTGACTGCTGGACGGCTCCGCCTGGGAACCTGCCATGATCATCCCGAAGTGTTCCAGGGTGGGAGCCAAGGGATGACGATATCGCTGCCGGGCGGGCTGGCCACGCCCGCGCTCGTGGTCGATCCGGGTGTTCTGGACAGAAACATCTGGCGTATGGCGGAGGCTTCGCGGTCTCAAGGGTTCGCCCTACGTCCGCACGCCAAAGAGCCACAAGTGCGCACAGATCGCCGACCGTCAGTTGCGGGCGGGCGCTTGTGGCCTTTCGGTGGCCACCATCAGCGAGGCCGACTTCGTTCCAGGCGGCCAGCCGCCGCCAGCAGGTCATGCCCGAGCCGAAGCCAAACTCCTGGGGCAGGTGCTCCCACTGGGTACCGGTGTGCAGCACGAACAAGATCCCGCACAGGGCCTGCCGATCGGGCACCCGAGGTCTGCCCTGTGTCAGCTTCGGTCCCGGTTCGGGCAGCAACGGCTCGATGAGCGATCACGGTTCATCCGACAGCACATGGCCAGACTCGCTATCAGCAAGTACGCGAAGGACCTCGGTCCAGGAATTCCCAGTGCGGAGGATCTGTGTCTCAAGGTGGCCTCCGGGCCAGTCGGCGGCCGTGCCCGTACGCGTGCGCGGGCACGGCGATGGAGAGGTGCTGTGCGGACCGTGGCAGCAGCAAGTTGGAGCCATCCTTGTCCGCCATGCACACGACCACTATGTAACATGTGCCATTGCACTATCCATGCCATGACCGGAAGCCTCGCGCAGCAGGGAAAAGCTTCAACACACCGTCAAATGTCTTTCGCTAGTCGGCTCTTGGTCACCACCGCGCCATAGGCGTTCAGGGTCGGCCCAGGCGGCTGGAGCCCTTGGTCGTCAGCGGGCTGCCAGGACGTCTGTTTCGGGGCAGGAGGCGACCAGTTGGTCGCGCAGGTTCCGAGAGGCGGTCAACTCCTCGCCCGCTGCTCTCGCTTGTTTACTTCCGTCGCATCAACCTCCTGGCACCCATTGCCCTCTTCCTCTTCAACGGCCCTCGCCACCTGACCAGAGGGCCGGGAACAAGGAGGGGAACTGTGCGCACACACAGATGGAGAAACATCGCCCTGGCGACCGGCATGGCCGGCGTCCTCGCGGCCATCGGCACCACCGCCATGGCCGGGAGCGGCACCACCGCGCCGCCCCAGGCACCCGACCTGCGGGCCGACGTGAACAGGGACGGTTCCGTCGACGTCGAGGGCGCCACCGACACGGCCGGCGAGAACACCTGGACCCAGCGGCGCGGCGCGATAGTCCTGCCGAACGTCGACGACGACACCAAGCGCTGCCCGGTCAAGGACGCACAGGGCAGGCCGCTTTCGGACGCCAGGCTGGCCCGGTGCAACGACGGGTCCGACACCAAGGTCAACGGCGCGCGGGACGCCGCCGACCTGGCGCGACTGAAGACGGTGCCGTTGCCGCAGACCACCGCGGGCAGCCATGGCACCGTCAAGACCATCGGCCCCGGCGCCAAGAAGTCCCACCTCTTCATCAAGCGCGACGGTCGCCGGTCCCTGCTGCGGCCTACCGACAAGCTCACCACGCGTGAGTTGCGCTCCGGCGTCGAGCTCGGCATCGAGGTGAGCGACGTCGTGCGGGACGCGGCCAAGTGGAACGGCGATGTGAAGGTCCGGTTCACGGTCACTCACGACGGTACGTCCCACTCCGACGACGTCATGCTGCGCACCGCGCCGGTGCTGACCCACCACCACCTGCAGCGCACCGAGGAAGTCCTCGTCACCGAAGTGCAGGGCGAGGGCGAGTACAGCCGCGCCCAGCAGAGGTTCGTCAAGGACCTCGCCAAGAAGGTGAAGGACGCCGGGATCAGCAAGCCCATGACCAAGTTCACCAAGTACGCCGACCCTTGGGCGCAGGACTTCGTCGAACCGGCCTACGCGAGCATGCCGGGCCCGGGCGGCAAGCAGCGCACGATGCGTGTCCTCATCCGCTCCGCGCAGCCGGACCGGGACGCCGGACGCGAGCTGTTCGAGAAGCTGCGCGGCCCGGACGTGGGCGTGGTCCAGGTCAGCGGGGTGCGCGACAACGAGGAGTCGACGCTCAACTCCATGGGCAACCTGGAGACCATCCCGCCGTACACCCTGGGCGGTAAGAGCTACCCCGCCGGACGCATCATCCAGGGCTACCGCGCCGACAACGGCTCCAAGCCCGCCAAGGCGATGCGTACGTTCCTGTCCTCCCAGGGAGTGCAGGCGCCTCTGCTGCTCGACACGTCGTGGCTCTCGGTCGGGCACGTCGACGAGTTCATCCAGTTCCTGCCCGCCGACACCGCGCGCGGCTGGCGCATCGGCGTCGCCGACCCCGCCGCCGGCGTGGAACTCCTGCGCAAGGCCAAGCGGGACGGCCACGGCGGCACGAAGATGTTCTCCGTACCGGGCTCCGCCGACATCCCGGCGCCCAAGGAGACCATCGACCAGGTCCTCGCCAAGGCCAAGTTCCATGCCGACAACAAGCTGGCGGCCGACCGCATCAAGGCGAACCTGGCCATCCTCAAGCGGGAGACCGGCATCACCGACGAGGAGATCGTCAAGGTGCCCGGTCTGTACACGCGCGACGGCGACGATCGCAGCGAGCTCAGCGGCAGCCGCAAGCTACGGCGCCTGGGCCCCGAGTCGCTGCGCAAGTTCAGCCAGCTCGGCGGCGACGACAGCCGTTCCGAGCGGGGCTCCGGCGACCGGGCCACCGGCCGGGCGGCCGCCTGGCAGAACAGCGCCTACATACCCGGCGCGGTCAACGGCGTCCTGCTCAGCCCGACGCGCTACCTCGCGCCCCAGCAGTGGGGCCCAGTCGTCGGCGGTCGGGACATCTTTACCGAGGCCGTGAACTCCGTATACGCGAAGGCCGGCTTCACCACGTCCTACATCGACGACTGGTACACGTACCACCTCGGCATGGGCGAGGTGCACTGCGGCACCAACACGCTGCGCGACACCACCGCCCCCTGGTGGCCCAAGGCATAGCGCCCTGCCCACGGGACCGGCGCACCGCCACGGGCGCCGGTCCCCTCCAGCTCACGCCGTCGAATTCTCCAGAGACAAAGCTCCACCCATGCAGCCCATGCAGCCCGCGCCCCAGACACTCTGACCTGGGCGAGTCTGCCGACGGCCAAGAGAGCCGCCCGCTCCCCTCCTCGCAATCCACAGGGGTCCCACCGACTGCACCACGCCGAGGGGACCCACGGTGTCCTCGGCGACACCGAATCGAACCTGGGACCCATGGGATCAAGCGCGTCAAGCGCCTCCGCCAACGCGGCGAAACCCCGGTGGTGCGCCGGCGGTGTTGTGGGTCGATTGCTGGGCGGTCAGTGCTGACCACGTCAACCGTAGCTCTCCGCCGACTTACCAAGGCAGCGCGAGCTGTCCACTTCCCACCGGGCTCGAGCCAGCAAGTAATCACCAAGTGTTGTCCACTTGGAACCGTCGTGGGCCGCGTACGGAGTGGCCGTGCCCGAAGGGCCGTCGGACGGATACGCGAGTGCATCAGTCGCACCCTCCCCTTCGGCACAATTGGGCGCCGCCGTCTGCTGCATGCCACTGATGGTCTGCAGCAAACCGGGGGGACCTCAGCCCACCCGATGAGCAGCAGTGGCCCAACGGCGTCGAAAGCCGCCTCACCTACCTGCCCAACGATGACCGGGGCCGATACGTTCATCGCCAAAGTCAACACACGCGAGAAGACCAGGAGGCGACGAGCGGGGCGCATCTGTTCGCGCCGAGCGCCGTGCAGTGCCATATGACGGATGGCCAGTAGCAGACCCAGCACCGACAGATCCACTGCCGGCGCCACCAGCGGCGCCACCCACGGCGGCACGCCCAGGCTCGACGCCAGGGCCCACACGTTGCCCAAGCCAAACAAGAACGTCAGCCGAGGGGTGCTCGCTACGAGCAACAGTGTGCGCGTCGGCGGCGGCTCCCCTACAGAGGCCGACACATGGCTCGGAATGGCGGTACTCAGAGGTCATCGGCGGCCTCCTCTCTTCTCAAGCGTTCACGGAAGAGGCAGAAGCAGAACTGGGCAGAAGTCGCGGCGGACGGCCCCGACACCTGCGCACCCAGCGGTGGACCCCACCGAATGGCCACGTGCAGAAGCGCCCCGGCGGGCGGCTCAGGGTGGGGAGCGCAGACGACACCCCAGTGCACATCCAGTGCACATCCACGCGGGAAATCCCGGGAACTCGCAGGCACAGGAGCGAAGTCCAGCGGTGCGCCAAGCACCCTCCAGCGTGTTCTGCCTGGCTCGTGTGGGCTTGGCAAACACACCTCGGCCGGTGGGGGAAAACCCCCAGTACAGACGGAGGAAAGCCACGTTCCGGCGGGTCCTGTCGCGGACCTAACGTGAAGTTGTCCGACCCCACCGGGTCTGCGTGTCTGCGGCAGGAGATGTGATGATCGAGGCTCAAGGTCTCACCAAGCGGTACGGCGCCACCGTCGCCGTCGACGCATTGAGTTTCGACGTGCGGCCCGGCGCCGTCACCGGGTTCCTCGGCCCCAATGGGTCGGGCAAGTCGACGACGATGCGCATGATCATGGGCCTGGACCGGCCCGACGCCGGGCAGGCCCGGATCGGTGGGCGTGCGTACGGCGAATTGCGCTGGCCGATGCGTGAGGTCGGGGCGCTGCTTGAGGCCCGGACGTTCCATCCCGGGCGCAGCGCGGCCTCTCACCTGGCTGCGCTCGCGGCCGCCAGCGGCATCGCGCTGTCCCGGGTCGGCGAGGTGCTCGACCAGGTGGGGCTCACCGCCGTCGCGGGCCGCCGGGCGGGGACGTTCTCGCTGGGGATGGCACAACGGCTCGGTATCGCGGGGGCGTTGCTCGGGGATCCGGATGTGCTCCTCTTCGATGAGCCCGTCAACGGCCTCGATCCAGAGGGGGTGCGCTGGATCAGGGACTTGATGAAGTCCCTGGCCGGCGAGGGGCGCACGGTTCTGCTCTCAAGTCACCTCATCAGTGAAATGGCGCTCACCGCCGATCACTTGGTGGTGATAGGCCAGGGCCGGCTGCTCGCCGACACCTCGGTGCGGGAGCTGACCGCGCAGGGCCGCTCCCTGGAGGAGGCCTTCTTCGCCCTCACCGGGGACAGCGCCGACTATCGAGGAGTTCCGTCATGAGCAGCCCTGCAAAGCCGTCGCACGCCCTGAAGCGTGACGCCCGCTCGCCCCGTGAGGGATACGGGTTCCGCAATGCCGCCCGCATGGAGTGGATCAAGCTCCGCAGTCTCCGGTCCACGTTCTGGGCGCTGCTTCTCGTGATCGTCTCCATGGTGGCCATCGGCGTCGTGACCATGGCGAATACGAAGGCGCCGAGTGCCGACAAGGCGGCCACCTTCGACCCTACGAACAACGTGCTGGCCGGTGTGGCGGTCGGGCAGCTCTTGATCGGTGTGCTGGGCGTTCTCGTCGTCACCGGTGAGTATTCGTCCGGGACGATCCGCTCGACCCTGGCGGCCACACCGAACCGGCGTCTGGTCCTTGCCGCGAAGGCGGCGGTCTACGGCGGTATCTCCCTCGCGGTGGGCGAGGCCGTCACGTTCGTGACCTTCTTCGCGGGGCGGGCCGCGCTGGGCGAAGGGCTGCCCGAGCCCGCGCTCAGCGATCCGGGGGTGCTGCGGGCGGTGCTCCTTTCGGGGGCGTACCTGGGGCTCATCGCCTTGATGGGCATCGGAATCGGCGCCATCACGCGGCACACCGCGAGCGCGATAGCCGTGCTCGCGTCGGTCACGTTCGTGCTGCCGGCCATCATCGGCGGGGCCTCGGGGACCACCGTGGCGAAGTTCTTCCCGACCATCATCGCCGGGAACTCCCTGGCCGTTTCCAAGCCCGTGGCCGACGTCCTCTCCCCCTGGGTGGGCTTCGCGGTGCTCTGCCTCTACACACTCCTCGCGCTCGGCGCGGGCCTGCGCTTGCTGGCACGCCGTGATGCCTGACGGGACACTGGACACCATGCACGTCACACCCCCGATGATCACGCCGGAGCGCCCCGCGCCAGCAGGTGGCGCGAGCAAGGCTCGCGCCCTCGGGCGCGCCGTCCTGCGCGCCCCCTTCACCCGGCGGGCATGGGCCGAGGCGGCGTACTGCCTGATCGGGTTCCCGCTCGGTCTCGCAGGTGGGGCGGTCCTCCTGGTGCTGCTCGCTCTGGGCACCGGGTTCACGGTGTCGGTGGTGTTCTTCGTGATCGGCGCGCTGCTGGTGATCGCGGGGCTCCAGCTGGCCCGCGCGCTGGGGCAACTGCACCGTCGGCTGGCCGCGGGGCTGCTGGGCGAGGAGACCGAGTCGCCGCCGCCGCTGCGACCCGATGGCAGGTTCGTCAGCCGCATCGATGCCCGGCTGTGGGACGGGAACGGATGGCGGGCGGCGGCCTACACGCTGGCGAAGCTGCCGGTCAGTTGCCTCGGGGCGTACGCCGTCCTGTGGTGGGTGACGGGACTGGTGAGCCTGACCGCGCCGCTGCGGTGGGCGGTGTTCGGGCAGCGGCCCGAGGCGGGGGATCCGGAGGGCATGCCGGTGCTGTCCCCCATTCCCGCCGGCGGGCTGCACGTGGACACCTTCGCGGGCACCTTCTTCGCGGCCGCGGTCGGAGTGGCCGTCCTGCTGTGCGCGCCCTGGGTGACCCGGCTGGTGACGGAGACCGACCGCTGGCTGATCCGCTCGCTCCTCGGTCCCGGCCAACTCGCCGACCGTGTCCGTGACTTGGAGGAGACCCGGGCGCTCGCCGTGGACGACTCGGTGGCCCTGCTGCGGCGCGTCGAGCGCGATCTGCACGACGGAGCGCAGGTGCGGCTCGTCGCGGTGGCGATGAGTCTGGACATGGTCAGGCAGCGGCTGACCGAGTACGACGGTGGTGACGGGGGCGCGCCGCTGGACGTCGGCCGTATTCGTCAACTGGTCGACGGTGCGCATCAGAACGCCACCGACGCGCTCACCGAACTGCGCGATCTGGCCCGCGGCATCCATCCGCCCGTGCTCGACGACGGGCTGCCCGATGCGCTCGCGACGCTGACCTCGCGCAGTGCCATTCCCGTCGACCTGGTGACGGAGGTGCCCGAGCGGCCGACGCCGGCGATCGAGACCATCGCGTACTTCTGTGCCGCGGAGTTGCTCACCAATGTCATCAAGCACAGCGGTGCGCGGCGGGCCGCGATCACGGTGGCCCAGTCGGGCGGCCGACTCTACCTCCAGGTCAGTGACGACGGGCAGGGCGGCGCGGAGATGGGGGCCGGGAGCGGACTGAGCGGGCTCGTCCAGCGCGTGCGTACGGTCGACGGCGGCATAGAAATCAAGAGCCCCGCGGGCGGGCCGACGGCGGTCACTGTCGATCTTCCGCTGCGTGCGTGAGAGCATGCGGCCATGCGCGTCGTGATCGCTGAGGATGCCGCGGTACTGCGGGAGTTGCTGGCCCAGATGCTCGCCGAGCGGGGGCATGAGATCTGTGCGGCCGTGGGGGACGCGGACGCCTTGCGCGCCGCGGTCGCCGAGCACCGCCCGGACGTCACGGTGACCGACATCCGGATGCCGCCGACCCACACGGACGAGGGACTGCGCGCGGCCATCGACATCCGCCGCGATCACCCCGGCACGGGCGTTCTGCTCTTCTCGCAGTACGTCGAGACGAAGTACGCCACGCGGCTGCTGGCGGAGGGATCGGCGGGGGTCGGCTATCTGCTCAAGGACCGGGTCGCCAATGTCGCGGAGTTCGCCGATGCCCTGGAGCGGGTGGGCGCGGGCGGCACGGCCCTGGACCCCGAGGTCGTCACGCAGTTGGCCGGTGCGGGACACCGCGCCGCCGAGCTCGCGCCGCTCACCGAGCGCGAGCGCGAGGTGCTCTCCCTGATGGCCGAGGGGCGGTCCAACGCGGCGATCGCGCAGAGCCTCGTCGTCTCGGCGGGCACCGTCGAGAAGCATGTGGCCTCTGTCTTCGAGAAGCTGGGCCTGCCCGCGTCACATGACCACAACCGCCGGGTGCTGGCCGTCATCCGCTACTTGCGCGGCTGACGCAGGGGCGTGCGGAATGTCGCCCACCCCATGGACATAGACATATGCCAGATGCAACAACGCCTCGGGTGTTGCCAAATCCCTTACGAGCCACCCCTCGCTGTGCGAAAGTCATTAGCGGTCCATCCCGCCCGTCTGGTCGCACCGCATCGTCAACGGAGCACCTCATGCCGTCCCATGTCTTCGCGGACCGCCCAGCCGCCCAGCCGCCCGAACGCGGCTCGGTCGAAGCGCTGATCACGCAGACGCGTCGGCTCCGCGGCGAGGTCGATGCCGTACGCCGCGACGCCATGACCGACCACGGCGACCCCCAGGGACGCTGGCAGCGCGCCCTGTGCGACCTCGCGGTGCACCAGCTCAACGACCTGGACGACCACCTGGCGCAGTTGCGGGACGGGCCCGTCCCGCCGACGCCGGAGCCGTCGGCGCCGGCCATCCCCCCGCCGCTCGAACCGCAGCACGGTTCGCTGCTCAGCCGGGTCGGCAGCGCGGAGTGGAACCTCCTGAACGACGAGGCGAGTTGGTCCGGCGAGCTCTATCAGATCCTGGGCCGGGACCCGGACGCTCCCCCGCTCTCCCTGGACGAACTGCCCTCCCTGGTGCACGTCGACGACCAGCCGATGCTGACGGCCATGGTCACGGACTGCCTGATCGACGGTAAGCCGATCGACGGCGAGTTCCGGATCACGCGGCCCGACGGCGGCGTACGACAGGTGCACATGATGGGCGAGCCCGTGCTCGCCGCTGACGGCAGCACCGCTTCGATGTGGGCGGTCCTGCGGGACGTCAGCGAGCTGCGCCGCAGCCAGCGAGTGGTGCGCGAGACCCGTGACTCGCTGCAGCGCCAGCGGCACATCGCGCAGACAGAGCACCGGCTCGCGGTCGAACTGCAGGAGGCCGTGCTGCCGCCGTGGCGTGGCTCCCTGCGGTTCCCGCACGGCGGACCCGCGGCTCTCGACCTTGCCGCGCACTACCTCCCCTCGTCGACGAGCGCCCTGATCGGCGGTGACTGGTACGACGCCATGGAACTGCCCGACGGCCAGTACTTGTTGAGCGTCGGCGATCTCACCGGTCACGGCGTCACCGTCACCTCCGGCATGGCGATGCTGCTCGGCGCCGTGCGCGGCATGGCGGTCGCCGGCGTGCGCCCCGGTCAACTGATGGGCTGGCTCAACCAGTTACTGGACACCACCGCCCAACCGGCCCTGGGCAGCGCGGTCTGCTGCCAGTACTCCCCCACGACGGGCACGCTGTCCTGGGCGCAGGCGGGCCACCCCGCCCCGCTGCTGTTCCGCGACGGGACGGGGCGCGCGCTGACACCACCGGACGGCGTGATCCTCGGGGCGACCTCCGGCGCCACCTATGAGCAGGCCGAGGAGCAACTCCGGCCAGGCGACGTGCTGTTGCTGCACACCGACGGCCTTGTTCCCCGGCGCGCCAGGGACGCGGCGACCAGCAGGCTGCTGGCCCTCGCACCCCGCTTCACCGACACACGCGGCGGTGCACAGGACTGCGTACGGACGGTCGTCGAGGAGTTCGGCGTGGCCCCGCGCGAGGACGACGCCTGCCTGTTGGTCGCACGGGTCAACTAGAACCACGGGTCAAGCCAGAACCCGGGCACCGGCCCCTCACACCTGGACCCGCTTGCCACCCCCGCCCTTGCCCGCCGACTTCGGCAGCGCCAGCTTGATCTCCTCGCGCAGGTCCTGGATCTTCGGATAGCCGGAGTACTGAGCGGTCAGCCGGTACATCTCCCGCAGCCTGTCCCAGGTGCGGTGCGAGGAGTTGGACCCCATCGACACCAGCGCCAACCGCGCGTACCGATCGGCCTGTTCGGGATCGTCGGCGATGAAGCACGCCGAGGCCAGCGAGATGTAGTCGAAGATCTGCGACCGGTCGCGGCCCTTGGACCGCAGGTCGATCGCCTCCTTCGCATGGCGCTGGGCGGTGGCCGCCGCGGACGCCTCGTGATCGGCGAGGGTGCGGTAGGCCAGCGCCTGCATGCCGTGCATGTCCGCCTCGTCGAACATCTGCATCCAACTCGGCGGGGGCACATCCCCCTTGTCGGACACGAAGAGATCCTCCGCGATGCCGAGCGTGCGGCGCATCGCCTGGCCCTTGCCCATCGACGCCTGTGCCCAGGCCTCGATGGTGTAGAGCATGGCCTGCGTGCGCGGCAGCATCTCCTCGCCCGATCCCGACTGGGCGAGCTTCATGAGGTCAAGGGCGTCGTCCGGCCGGCCCAGATGCACCATCTGGCGCGCCGCCCGGGACAGGGCCTCACCGGCGCGCGGCCGGTCACCGCCCTCGCGGGCCGCGTGTGCGGCGATCACGAAGTACTTCTGTGCCGTGGGCTCCAGGCCGACGTCGTGCGACATCCAGCCCGCGAGGACGGCGAGGTTGGCAGCGACGCCCCACAGGCGCCGCTGGAGATGTTCAGGGTGTCGGTAGGCGAGCATGCCGCCCACTTCGTTGAGCTGTCCCACCACAGCCTTGCGCTGCAGCCCGCCGCCGCGGGCCGCGTCCCAGGCCCGGAACACCTCGACGGAGCGCTCCAGTTCCTCGATCTCCTGCGACCCGATAGGGGCGGCCTCATAGCGGTCGAACCCAGCGGGGTCGGCATGCAGGGGATGTTCGGTGCGGGGAGCGTCGGCAACGAGGGCCGGATCGGTGTGCAGCCAGTCGTGCATGGCGCTGCTGAGTGCGGAGCCTGCGGCAAGCGCAGCGCCCGCGCCCACCAAGCCGCGTCGGTTGAGCATGAGGTCCATTCCCGTGAATTCGGTGAGGACCGCGGCTGTCCGTTCGGGCGCCCACGGCACGCCGTCGGGGTGCTCCACACTCCCGTCGCCGCGCCGCTTCCCTACGCGCCCGTGCCGCACCAGACCGAGATCCTCAATGGTCACGACACGGCCGAGACGCTCGGTGAACAGAGCCGCCAACACCCTGGGCACGGGATCGCGCGGGATTTCCCCCATGTCGATCCAACGCCGCACCCGCGAGGTGTCGGTGGCCAGCTGCGGGTGGCCCATGGCCGCCGCCTGCCGGTTCACCAGTCTCGCGAGCTCCCCCTTGGACCAGCCTGCCAGGCCGAAAAGGTCCGACAGTCGGGTGTTGGGTTGTCCGTTCACGTCAAGCCCCCAGGTTCTCGGCTGAGTTGACAGTAACCCTCTGTCAGTTGCTGGGCGACTATTCGCCAGGGTTCGCCAGGGTGCGCCACATGGTGTGCCAGGGGACGCCGGGTGTCAGGTAGGAATGCGCCACCCCGACCCGGACCACCTCGGGACATTCCCCAGGGTGCTCCAAGGCGTCCGGGCCGGTGGCGCGGCAACTCACAGGCACACGAAGGGATCTGTATCGCCCATGTACGCAGCATCGTCCTCCGTGTCCGCCCCGCCCCGGCCGCTGCACTCCCGACAGCCGGGCAGCGGCCCCTACTTGGAGCCCGCGCGGCCGGCGGCCGGGTCGCTCGGCGCCGGCCGGACGCGCCGCGTCCCGGGGTCCGGCACCCAACCGCTCAGCGGGAGACTCGACTTGTCCGGCCCCCAGGGGGCGCAACTGCGCACCGCGATCGCCTCGGTGCACCGCATCTGTCCGGAGTTCAACCCGGTGCAGGTGCTCCGCCGCAGCGGACGCACCGTGCTCCTGGTGGGAACGACAGGGCGCAGCACGGCGATCGCCAAGTGTTTACTGGACCATTCGCCAGTGTGGGCCGAGCGGATCCGGCACGAGATAGCGGCATACCGCTCGTTCGTCCGGCACCGTCCGCCCGTCCGGGCCCCGCGGCTGATCGCCGCGGACCCGGAGGACTGCACGCTGGTGATCGAGCGGATGCAGGGCCGCGTCGCGGCGCTGACCCGGCATCCCGTGGAGCCGCCGCCGCGCGCGGACGTACGGCTCGCGCTCGGTGCGATCGACCGCCTCAACCGGTGGCGTCCGCCGCAGGAGATGTTCGGCAGGCCCATGGACTACGGCAAGCGGATCTCCCGCTTCCATGAGCTGGGTCTGCTCACCGACCGGGACATGGGTGACCTGCAGAAGCTGCTGCACGGCATCGCGCACTCGGCGGGGCAGCAGGACACCTGGCAGTTCTGTCACGGTGACGCGCTGCTCTCGAACATCCTGCTCTCGCCTGCCGGTCCGGTGTTCGTGGACTGGGAGCACGCGGGCTGGTATCTGCCGGGGTACGACCTGGCGACGCTCTGGGCGGTGCTCGGTGACGCGCCGGTGGCGCGCCGCGAGATCAGTCAGCTCGCCCAGCACGCGGGTCCCGCGGCTCGGGACGCGTTCCTGGTCAACCTGATGCTGATCCTGACCAGGGAGATCCGTACGTACGAAATGGCCGTGCAGCGCTCGATGCACGACGCGGCCCCGGCGGCACCGGGCCCGGCCCACCCCGGTGCTGCGCCGTCCGGCGAGGAACAGCGGCTGCTGCTCAGGCGGTTGCACGACGACTGCCAGCTGGCCCGACGGGCCGTGCGGGCGGCGGTCGGTACTCGCTGACGGGGATGACGGTCCGCAGTGCGCCTTGGACAGCGGCGCAC
>NZ_JBHYIG010000194.1:0-19009 GCF_042740015.1 Streptomyces sp. NPDC059037 | reverse complement strand
TGGGGGGGCGGGCGCGCCGTTTTTGGGGGGCGGGGGGCGTGGGCGGGGGGGGGCCCCGCAAACCCGGCGGGGGTATGCCCCGGGGGGGCCCGCGCGGGGGGGGGGTTTTTCGGGGTCCCCCCGCCCCGGGCCCCCCCCCGGCCCCACCCCCACCGCCCGCCCGCCCGGGGGGGGCGCGCGGGGGGGGCCCGCGGCGCCGCGGCGGGCGGGCGCGCCCGGGGGGGCGCGCGCACGCCGGGTACAGGCACACCAGCACAGGAGGAACCGGCGTTGCACGTCCAGGAATGGCTGGAGACCGTACCGGCCGTCAGTATCTACGCGCTGGTGGGCGTGATCATCGGTCTGGAGAGCCTGGGCATCCCGCTGCCGGGTGAGATCGTCCTCGTATCCGCCGCGCTGCTCTCCTCGCAGCACGGCGAGCTCAACCCCGTCATCCTCGGGATCTGCGCGACCGCGGGCGCCATCATCGGCGACTCCATCGGATACGCGATCGGCCGCAAGGGCGGCAGGCCACTGCTTGCGTGGCTCGAAGGGAAATTCCCCAAGCACTTCGGCGCCGCGAACATCGCCACCGCCGAGCGGTCCTTCCAGAAGTGGGGCATGTGGGCGGTCTTCTTCGGCCGCTTCGTCGCCCTCCTGAGGATCTTCGCCGGGCCGCTCGCGGGCGTCCTGCGCATGCCGTACTGGAAGTTCCTCATCGCCAACGTCCTGGGCGGCATCGTCTGGGCGGGCGGCACCACCGCCGTCATCTACTACATCGGCGTGGTCGCGGAGGACTGGCTCAAGCGGTTCTCGTACTTCGGCCTTGCCATCGCCGTCCTGATCGGCGTCGGCTCCATGCTGTTCGTCAAGCGCCGCGCCAAGAAGTCCGCGGAGCGCGCCGAGGCCGAGGCCGAGGGCGGCCTGCAGGCGGCCGAGCCGGTGCCCGTCCCGGCCGCCGACTGACATCAGCCCGCGTGGGCGTCCTTGTGGGCCTTGGCCAGCTCGACGTACATCGTGCCGTTGAGGGTGATGCCCGCGCGCTCCTCGTCGGTGAGGGGCCTGCGCACCTTGGCCGGTACGCCCGCGACGAGCGATCCGGGCGGCACGACCATCCCCTGCGGGACGAGTGCCTGCGCCGCGACCAGTGAACCGGCGCCGATCACCGCGCCGTTGAGGACCGTGGCGCCCATCCCGATGAGGCAGTCGTCCTCGACGGTGCAGCCGTGCAGGACGGCGTTGTGGCCGACCGAGACCCGCTCGCCGATGGTCATCGGGAAGCCCAGGTCGACGTGGAGGCTGCAGTTGTCCTGGATGTTGCTGTCGGCGCCGACGACGATTGGCCCGCCGTCGGCGCGGAGCACCGCCCCGTACCAGGTGCTCGCACCGGCGTGCAGGGTCACCTCGCCGATGACGACGGAGGTGGGCGCGGTGAAGGCGTCCTGATCGATCTTCGGGTCCTTGCCGCCGATCCCGGTGATGAGTGCCTCGTGGCCCATCGGATGTCTCCATTCGTACGTGTCTCGCGCCTGGCGGAACCGTACGGGACGACGGCGGGCGCGCCGCCGTGTGGGGTGAAGATCACAGGGGTCCGGGCTCACCGGCGGGCCCGTGGCTGAGTAACGTGAGCCCGTGCCGAAGAACAGGAACACGTTCTCATCCGCGGTCGCCGACTGGCGGCGCCGCGCGGCCCAGCGCGCCGTTCACGCGGGCTGGGCCTGGGTGCAGCGGACGGGTGCCGTCACCGCGCAGCGGCCGGGGCGCCTGCGGTTCGGTGCGCTCGGCGAGAACACGAAGCTGGCCTTTCCGCAGGGGACCGTCTTCGGTGAGCCGTGGATCCGCATCGGGGACCACTGCATCATCGGCGAGCAGGTCACGCTGACCGCCGGGATGATGCCCGACCTGGACCTCGGCCCTGACCCGATCCTGCGCATCGGCAACGGCGTCGTGCTCGGCCGCGGCAGTCATGTCATCGCCGACACGGCGGTGACGATCGGCGACGACTGCTACTTCGGGCCCAGCGTGTACGTGACGTCGACGAACCACTCGTACGACGATCCGCACACGCCCATCGGCAAGCAGTGGCCCCGCATGGAGCCGGTCGAGATCGGGCCCGGCTGCTGGATCGGCACGAATGCCGTGATCCTGCCGGGGGCGCGGGTTGGCCGCAACGTGGTCGTTGCGGCCGGTGCGGTGGTCCGGGGCTCCGTGCCCGACCACTCCGTGGTGGCCGGAGCGCCTGCCCGCGTGGTGCGGAGTTGGGATCCGGAGGGTGGGTGGCAGCCGCCTCTGCGGACGCCGGCTCCGGTGCCGATTCCTGACGGGGTCACGCCGGAACAACTTCTCGCCCTGGGTGACTTGGAGGGGTGACGTGCCACTTCCCTTGTCTGCGGGTGCGATGTGGCTGGTCGCGCAGTTCGCCGCGCCCCTGACGGGGCGCTGTACCTCGCGCCGCTGACTAGCTAGCCAGCAATACTGTGCCCACCAGCGCCAAACCCGCTCCCGCCGCCTGCACCCCGCGCAGGCGTTCCTTCAGTACTGCGCGGGCCGCGAGTGCGGTGACAACCGGGTAGATGGACGAGAGCACCGCCGCCACCGTGATCGGGCCGTTCTGGGCGGCTACCGAGTACGTTCCGTTGGCCGCCACGTCCGCCAGACCGACGAAGGCCAGTGCCGGGAGCGATGCCCAGATCACGCCCATCCCTGTGCCCTCGGGGAGTGCGACGCCGCCGCGCTTCACCGAGGCGAACAGGGCCGCGCCGCCCGCCGCCACGTTGGTCACGCGCTGCACGAACAGGGCGAGGAACAGGCCGGTCATGTTGCTCGACGCCTCGGAGATGAGGGCCATCACCGCGCCGAATCCGAAGGCCGCGAGCAGGGTCAGCAGGACCGCCTGCCGCTGTACGGGCGCGCCGCGCAGCTCTGGCCCGCCCGCGAGCAGGATGCCTACGACGGCGACGGCGATCCCGGCGAACTGCGGCACCCCGGGCCGCTCGCCCAGGAAGAGCCCGACGCCCACCGGTACGACGACACCCAGGGAGCCGAGCGGCGAGACGACGCCCATCGGGCCGAGGGCGAGCGCCTTGTAGAACGAGAGCATCGCGATCGGGCCGACGAGCCCCGCGCCGACCGCGAACCACAGTTGGGGGCCCCACTCCGTCCAGCCGCCGGTCGCGATCACGATCGCGCCGAGGACGATCACAGCGATGGTCTGCGAGGCGACGACGACCGTGAGTGCGGGGATACGTCGGGTCAGCAGTCCGCCGCCGAAGTCGGCGAGGCCCCACAGGAGGCTCGTGGCCAGGGCGAACAGTGCTGTCATCGATGATCCTCGCAGTACAGTGTGGTGAACCCTTGAGTGCACCACACCGTAGTGCAGCATAGTGAACTCTGTCATCCAATATATTGGACGGAATGTGTCGGACCTCGACCAGCTCACCCAGTCGCTCGCCCGCAACCTCAAGCGCTGGCGCACCGAACGCGGCTTCACGCTCGACGCGCTCGCGGCCCGCGCGGGCGTCAGTCGCGGCATGATCATCCAGATCGAGCAGGCAAGGACCAACCCCAGCGTGGGCATCACGGTGAAGCTCGCCGACGCCCTGGGCGTCAGCATCACCACGCTCCTCGACTACGAGCAGGGCTCGCACGTCCGGCTCGTGCCGCCGGAGCAGACGGTGCGGATGTGGTCCACGGAGGCGGGCAGCAGCACGACACTGCTGGTCGGGACCGAGGCGCGTGGGCCCTTCGAGCTGTGGGCCTGGACGTTGATGCCCGGTGACGGCAGCGACTCCGACGCACATCCGCCGGGGACCATGGAGCTGCTGCACATCTCGGTGGGCGAGCTGACGCTCGTCGTGGACGGCGTGGAGCATCTCGTGGCGGCCGGGTCGTCCGCGTCGTTCGAGGCGAACGTCCCGCACGGCTACCACAACAAGGGCACCGAGCCGGTCGAGATGACCATGTCGGTGTCCGTGCCGCCCACGCACGCCGCCTCCTACTGAGCGCTCCGGCGGGACCGCACCCTGAGACGGCCGGGTCGCCGCGTACGCAGCGCTGTTAGCGTGCGGACATGCGTGCACCCATGGGAGATTTCGACGCCGTCCGTCCGGCCACCGAGGCCCTCGACCTCCTGGTGGCCCCCGTCGCCGACGCCGTGCGCGGCTGGCACGGGGACGTCCCCGGCGAGCAGCTGATCCACGTCGACACCGACCCGCAGTGGGCCGACACCGCCACCTTCGTGGAGCACTACGGCCGGGACATCCTGGAGCAGTCCGCGAACTGCGTGGTCGTCGCCGGCAAGCGCGGCGGCGCGTCCACGCTCGCCGCCTGTCTCGTCCTCTCCTCGACCCGCGTCGACGTGAACGGCGCCGTGCGCCGCCAACTCGGCGCCCGCAAGGCCTCGTTCGCGCCGATGGACACGGCGACCGGCGAGACCGGCATGGAGTACGGCGGCATCACCCCGATCGGCCTGCCCGCCCACTGGCAGCTCCTGGTGGACGCGGCCGTCGTCGACCTGCCGTACGTCCTGATCGGCAGCGGCAGCCGCCGGGGCAAGCTCATCGTGCCGGGCAAGGCGTTCGCCGGGCTGCCGAACGCGGTCGTCCTCGAAGGGCTCGGCGTCGCCTGACCCGGCTCAGGGGCAGACCCCTGCCGCACGCAGCCGGGCGATGTCGTCCGGGCCGCGGCCCAGCTCGGCGAGGATCGAGTGGGTGTGCTCGCCCGCCGCAGGGACGGGATCCATGCGCGGGCTCACGCCGCTCAGATCCGCGGGCGGCAGCAGGGCCTGCACGGGCGAGGACGTGCCGGGCACGGCGACCTCTCGCCAGCGGTCGCGCTCGCCGAGGGCGGGGTGGTCGAGGAATTCGGTGACCGAATTGACGCCCGCGTTCGCGATGTTGGCTTTGTCGAGCAGCTCCATGGCTTCATCGCTGCCGAGCTCTGCGAAGCGTACGGCGATGATCGCGTCGAGCTCATCGCGGTGCGCCACACGGTCGGAGCCGGTGGCGAACCGCGGGTCGTCGGTCAGGTCGGGACGCCCGATGACCCGGTCGCACAGGGCCGCCCACTCGCGTTCGTTCTGCACGGAGAGCAGTACGTCCTTGCCGTCGGACGCGGTGAAGGGGCCGTACGGCGCGACCGTCGCGTGCCGGGCGCCGACCCGCGGCGGCTGCGTGCCGCCGTAGCGGGTGTAGTACGCGGGCTGGCTCATCCACTCGGCCAGTGCGTCGAAGAGGGAGACCTCGACGGCCGGGGCGCGGCCTGTCGTCGCCCGGGTGAACAGTGCGGACAGGACACCGCTGTAGGCGTACATGCCGCCCGCGATGTCGGCCACCGAGATACCGGCCCGCACCGCCTCGTCGGGCGTGCCGGTCAGCGAGAGCAGACCCGTCTGGCACTGCACGAGCAGGTCGTACGCCTTGCGGTCCGCCCAGGAGCCGCTCGTGCCGTAACCGCTGACCGTGCAGGGGATCAACGACGGGTAGCGGGCCTGGAGCTCGTCGGCGCTCAGGCCCAGGCGGTCGGCCGCGCCGGGGGCGAGGTTCTGCACGAACACGTCGGCGCCCGCGAGCAGCTCGTGCAGGATCTCCAGGCCCTCGTCGGACTTGAGATCCAGGGTGAGGGACTCCTTGGAGCGGTTGAGCCAGACGAAATAGCTGGCCTGGCCGTGCACCGTGGTGTCGTAGCGGCGCGCGAAGTCTCCCCCGCCGGGGCGCTCCACCTTGATGACGCGGGCGCCGAGATCGGCCAGCTGGCGGGTGGCGAAGGGCGCGGCCACGGCCTGCTCCAGGCTGACCACGGTGATGCCCGCCAGCGGGAGCGGGCCGGATGTCTGTCGTGCGGTCGCCATGACTGCCTTTCGTTCAGCGCGTGCGGGGGCCTGCGTACGTGAGTCTGTACGGTCGCGGTCACGTTCCCGACACCGGCCGGTGGCCCGGCGGCCGGTTCATTGAACGCGACGGTCGATTGTGTGAAAAGACCGGGTCAGGGGTTTGCGGTCGCCGTTCATCTGCTGCTCATGAGGGCCCTGACCACCGGCCTCGCGGCCATTGTGCGCAGTTCAGCCGACGCTAGGACCGTGCGGGCATGCCCTCGACACCGCTTGCTTCGGCCGCCGCATCGACGCCCGCCGCCCCCGGCGCCGTCACCGGCTCGTACGTCACCTCCATCGCCGACTCCGAGAGCCAGATACGGGCCGCGCAGCGCCTGCGGTACCGCGTCTTCGGCGAGGAGATGGGCGCCACCCTCCACACGCCCCTGCCCGGCCACGACGTGGACGACTACGACGACCTCGTCGACCACCTGATCGTCACCGACACCACCACGGACGAGGTGGTCGGCACCTACCGCCTGCTGCCGCCCGGACGGTCCGAGCGGTCCTACTCCGACGGCGAGTTCGATCTGCGCGCCCTCGCGGACCTGCGTTCGTCCACGATCGAGGCCGGGCGCTCCTGTGTGCACCCGGATCACCGCTCCGGTGCGGTGATCAACCTGATGTGGTCCGCGCTCGCCCGCTACGTCCTGCTCTCCGGTCACCGCTATCTGGCCGGCTGCGCGTCCGTGCCGCTGTCCGACGGCGGGAAGGCCGCCTCCAGCGCCTGGCTGCTCGGCACGTCCAAGCACGCGTCGCCGCCCGAGCTCCGGGTGCACCCCCGGCGCCCCTGGACGCCCGCCGAGCCGACCGTGGAACGCCCCACCTACGCCGACCTTCCCCCGCTGCTCCGGGGCTACCTCCGGCTCGGCGCGTGGATGTGCGGGGCGCCGACGCACGACCCCGAGTTCGATGTCGCCGACTTCTTCGTCCTGCTCGACATGGAACGGCTCAGCGACCGCCACCGCCGCTACTTCCTGGGGGAGACGCCATGAGCTCCTGGGCCCCGGCGAGTCTGTGCACCCCGGCCTGCGCCACCCGGCCGGTGCCGCCGGTGCCGCCGGTTCCGCCGGGCGAAGTGGCCCGCCGGTACGCCGCGTTGGCGTACGAGATCGGCAAAGGCGCGGCGCAGGGCGGCCGCCTCGCCGAGCCCGGCGCGCTGCGGGCGCGGGCCAGGGGTGTGCTCGCCGCGCTCGGTGTGCGGCCTGCGGCGGACCTCGACCGGCTGACCGCCGACGGGGGGCCCACCGGCACCCTGATCGTCGCCAACCACATCTCCTGGCTCGATGTCGTCGCCCTGCTCGCCGTGGAGCCGGTGACGGTCCTCGCCAAGCGGGAGGTGGGCCGGTGGCCGGTCGTCGGCACGCTCGCCCGGCGCGCCGGTACGCAGTTCATCGACCGCGACGGACTGCGGCAACTGCCGGACGTGGTCGCCGAGTTGGCGGCGACCCTGCGCTCGGGCCGCTCGGTCGCCGTCTTTCCCCAGGCGACGACCTGGTGCTCCGTGTCCGGCGGCCGGTTCCGCCGGGCCACCTTCCAGGCAGCGGCCGACGCGGGCGCCCCCGTACGCCCCGTGACCATCCGCTACGAACAGCACGGGACCCCCAGCACCGCCGCCGCCTTCCTCGGCGACGAGACCTTCGCGGCCTCGCTGCACCGGGTCGCCCGCGCGGGCGACCTGACCGTGCGGATCACCGGGCACGCACCGCTGCACGGCACCGACCGGCGCGCGCTGGCCGCCGAGGCGCAAGCGGTCATCGGCGCGCGGGAGTTGGCCGCACACGGGTGAGGCGTCACCACCCGCGCGGGAGTTGGCCGCACACGGGTGAGCCGTCACCACCCCGTATGCAGCAGGTGGTTGAGCAGCAGGGCCAGCAGGGCCTGCGCGGCCAGCCAGAAGCGCTGGGTGCGCGCGGGCAGGAACGCCGCCGCGGCGAGCAGCCAGGCCGCGAACGGCAGCCAGATGCGTTCCGTCTCCGCCTTGCTCATCCCGGAGAGATCGGCGGCGGCAAGGGCGAGCAGCGCGGCGACGACGAGCAGGGCGAGCCGGTCGACGGCGGTGTCCTCTCCCGTACGCAGCCGACGGCGGACGGCGCCCGGCGCCCACGTCACGGTCCTGCCGAGCCCCGCGACCGTGGCGAGGCCCACGACAAGGACCGTGCAGGCGAGGTTGGCCCAGACCCAGTAGCCGTACGGACGGATGCCGCCCGCTCCCTGGTGGTAGCGCTCCACCAACAGCCGGTACGCCTCCCACCAGTTGAAGCCCAGCAGGGTGAACACCAGCGGCACGACCGCCGCCCCGGCAAGGAACAGGGGCAGCGGGCGCGCGGTCCTGGCGAGCAGCAGCACCGCGGCGGCGATCACCGCGAACAGCGTCAGGCCGTAGCTGAGGTAGCAGAGCAGCCCGAACAGGAGGCCCGAGCCGAGGGCCGCGGCCGCAGGGAAGCGGGCCGTGCGGGTCGCGGCGAGCGCGAGCAGGGCGATCGTCCACGCGGCGACCGCGGCGAAGTAGCCGTCCGCCGATGTGCCCATCCACACCGCGGCCGGGGCAAGGACCAGGAAGGGCGCGGCCCGGCGTGCGCTCGCCTCGTCGGCCAGGGCGCGCACGGTGACCAGCACGGCCGCCGCGACGGTCGCGCCGAGCGTGATGCACCAGACGCCCGCCAAGCCGCCGCCGCCCAGGCCGATGCGGTCGAGGACGACGAAGGTGAGCGTGGCGCCGGGCGGATGTCCCGCCGTGTGCGGGGGCCAGTGGTCCGGTGCGTCGATCAGGATGTGCCGGGTGAAGTCCCGCAGGGCGGCGGGGATGTCGTCGAAGCGGTCGATCACCTGGAGGTACTCGTACTTGGTGGTCAGCCGCCGGGCGATGCCCTGATGCCAGCCGTCGACGAGCGCGAGGGACCAGATCCAGGCCATGGACGCGCCCCAGCCGCCGATGACCAGCGCCCGCCACGGCAGACGTGCGGCGAGCGCCGGGCCGTAGGCGACGGTCGCGGCGGCCACCGCGAGTGCGGCCGGGGTGCCAGGGCCGATGTGCGGGGACCATTTTGCGTACAGCGGGGGCCAGTTGACGTGCAGAGTGCCGTACTCGTTCTCCATGTACGTGCCGACGGCGACGGCCAGGGCGACGAGGAGTACGCCGCCCCCGGCGGTGAGCAGATCGCGGCGCGGCGGGGTGGCGCGTCTTTCTCGGGGGATCACCTCTGCACGCTAGGCCGGGACGCCCCGGTCAGGGGCGCTGGACGGGGCGGTGTCATCGATCTGTCAGATCTTGCGCCGTCAGGGTTTCGTCATGAGTCGCGGGCCCGTCCGGACAGGTCGCGCGGCTTACCGTCGGCTCAGAGCGGTGGATCCCGCCTCCGCTCATGACCGCCGAGGACGCAGCATGGGCGACACGACACGGACCAGGACACCCTCCGGATCGCCGGGACCGCCGGGCTTCTGGCGCAGCCCGCTGCGGGGGACCTGGTTCACCTCCGTACTGGGCGCCGTCCTGCTCGTCGGGATCCCGCTGCTCTTCGTGACCGGCCTGCTCTCGTACGCCGCGTACAACCCGAACCTGTCGCCGGTGAACGACAAGACGCCGGACAAGGGCCTGCTCGGCTTCTATCTCTTCTCCTGGCCGACCGACCCGCACTGGCTCTACCGCCTCAACCAGGGTCTGCACGTCACCGTCGGCATCGCGCTGATCCCGGTGCTGCTCGCCAAGCTGTGGTCGGTGATCCCGAAGCTGTTCGCACTGCCGCCGGTGCGGTCGGTCGGGCACGCCCTTGAGCGGCTCTCGCTGCTGCTTCTGGTGGGCGGTGCGCTGTTCGAGTTCGCCACCGGGGTGCTCAACGTCCAGCTGGAGTACCTCTTCCCGGGCTCCTTCTATCCGCTGCACTTCTACGGCGCCTGGGTGTTCTTCGGCGCTTTCGTGGCGCACGCCGTGCTGAAGCTGCCGCGGGCGGTGCGCACGCTGCGGGAGCGCGGGGTGCGCGAGCAGCTGCGTACGCACGACAAGCCGTCGGAGGCGTCGACGATGTCCCGGCGGGGTGCGCTCGGCCTGGTCGGCGGGGGTTCGCTGCTGCTGCTCGCGACGTCGGCGGGGCAGAACTTCGACGGCGCGGCGCGGCGCACGGCGCTGCTCGCGCCGCACGGGGGCGGTGAACCGGGGGCGGGGCCGAACGGCTTCCAGATCAACAAGTCGGCCGCGGCGGTGGGGATCCGATCGGCCGACACGGGGCGGTCGTGGCGCCTGGTCGTCAGCGGCCGCGGACGCGAACTGAGCCTGAACCGGGACGACTTGCTGGCGATGGCCCAGCACAGCGCGGCGCTTCCCATCGCGTGCGTGGAGGGCTGGTCGACCTCCGACCAGTGGTGGCGCGGGGTCCGGCTGCGGGACCTGGCCGCGCTCGTCGGGTACGAGGACCGGGCGCCCGCGGTCTTCGTCGAATCGCTCCAGCAGCGCGGCTCGTTCCGCCAGGCGGCCCTGCGCGACAACCAGGTCCGCGACCCGCGCTCGCTGCTCGCGCTCCGGGTGAACGGCGAGGACCTGTCGCCCGACCACGGCTATCCGGCACGGATCATCGTCCCGGCGGCGCCCGGTGTGCTGAACACCAAATGGGTGGCCCGCCTGACCTTCGGGGAGCTGTGATGACGGGCGCCGCGCTCCAGGACCGCTTCCGCCGCGCGTACGGCGAGAGCCCGCTCCAACTGCTCCTGCTGCTCGCCTCGTTCGCCCTGGCCGGGTACGCCGGCGTGCGGCTCCTCGCGGACGACTGGCTCGCGGTCGCGGCCTGGTTCGTCGGTGCGGCGCTCCTGCACGACCTGGTGCTGCTTCCGCTGTACGCGATCGCCGACCGGGCCGTGCAGCGGGCGCTCGGCGGGCGCCGCCGGGACCTGATCAACTTCATCCGGGTCCCCGCGGCGCTGTCCGGGCTGCTCCTGCTGGTGTGGTTCCCGCTGATCGCCCGGACGGTGCCGCGCTACGAGTCCGCCACCGGCCTGCCGGCCGGGGTGTTCCTGACCCGCTGGCTCCTGGTGACGGCGGCGCTCTTCGCGGGTTCCGCGCTCTGGCTGCTGCTGCGGGCGCTGCGTACGTCGCGTCGGCGGCGCAGTGCCACGAAGGAGCGGCCGCCGACGGTCCACTGATCTGCCGGGCGCAAGGCCGTCGGGCGGGCGTGGCGCAGCAGCGCAGGGGTGCCGAGGCGGGCCCAGGGGAAGGTCTCCCCGGCCGCGCCCCGGCCCCGGCCGTCGTCCACGCGGACCTGGACCCGCTCGTCGACGTCCACCGGCGCGGTCTCCGCGATGAGGAGCCCGCCGGGGGCAAGCAGCCCGGCGGTCCTCGCGAGCAGCGCGCCGGGGTCGCCGCCGATGCCGATGTTGCCGTCGATGAGCAGCGCCGTGCCCCAACTCCCCTCGTCCGGAAGGGAGTCGAAGACGGAGCGGCGCAGGGCAGTGCCGCCCAGGCGACGGGTGTGGGCGACGGCCGCCTCGCTGATGTCGATGCCGAGGGCGCGGTGGCCGATGGCGGTCAGCGCGGCGACCAGACGGCCGGGCCCGCAGCCGATGTCGAGCACCGTGCCCGTGCAGCGGCGCAGCGCGGAGAGGTCCGCCGCGTCGGCGGCCGCGCACCAGCGTTCGACCTCCAGGGGCAGCAGCCAGCCGTCGGTGCGCCGCAGGAACAGCGGACCGTGGCCGTTGCGCAGGGCGTCGGCGTACGGGTCGGCACACCACGCCACCGCGGTGCTCATCGGCGTCCTGCCGGGGTGAGGCGGGCCAGGGCTTCGGCGAAACGGCTGTCCGGCGCGTCGGCGGCGACCAGCGAAGCGTCCTCCGCGGTGTCGACGTCACGCAGCACCGGCAGGTCGCGCACCCGCAGGCCGGCCGCGGTGAGGCGCTCGCGCTGGGCCGCGCCCGTGGTGGGCGTCGACATGGGGACGCCGCGCAGCAGCTCCGGGTCGGGCTCGGCCAGGCCGAGCGCCCAGAAGCCGCCGTCCACGGCCGGGCCGAACCAGGCGTCGGCGTCCCGCCAGGCGCCCGGTCCCAGGGCGGGGGCGAGCAGCGCGGGGGTCACCTGCGGGGTGTCCATGCCGATCAGGAGCGCGGGCCCGTCACACCCCGCGAACGCCGCGGCGAGCCGCTCGTCAAGGCCGCCCACGCACTGCGGTACGACGTCGAACCCGCCCGGCAGCCACGGTCCCCCGTCCCCGGCAAGCACGAGGACACGCCGCCGTGCGGGCGCCGCGAGCACGGCATCCAGGGTGTCGCACAGCGCGGCCTCGGCGAGGCGGGCGGCTTCCTGGGGGGTGTAGGGCGGCGTGAGGCGGGTCTTCACGCGGCCGGGGAGGGGCTGCTTGGCGATGACGAGGAGGGTGGTGGGGCCGGTGGGGGGCGTGGTGAGGGGGCGTGTGCGGGGGTGGCGGTCCGGTGGCGTGTCGGGGGTCGTTTCGGGGGTGTCGCCGGTGCGGGGGGCGGTGCTCGGCGCAGGATGGCCGGCGGTTCGGGGAGCCGTGGCGGGGGCGGAGGTGTCTCGGGGCGTCTCATCGGCGCCGGGCTTCGGCCGGGCGGCGTAAGGGATGTGGGGGCCGCCGGGTCGCGGGTGCCGGTTCATCGGGTCACCCCGCTGCCGGGTGCGGCCGGGGCCCGCTCGGCGAGCACGCCCCGCATGTCGCGGACCGCGTGCCACGTGCCGCGCCAGGTGCCGGTGACCTTGGACTTGCCGGTGCGTGGCAGATACGCCACGTCCCGCTCCTCGATCCGCCAGCCCGCGTCGGCGGCCCGTACGACCATCTGCAGCGGGTAGCCGCTGCGGCGGTCGGTGAGGGCGAGGTCCAGGAGGGCCTCGCGCCGGGCCGCCCGCATCGGGCCCAGGTCGTGCAGGCGGACGCCGGTGCGCCGGTGCAGCATCCGGGCCAGGACGGCGTTGCCGGCACGGGCGTGCGGCGGCCATGCGCCCCGGCTCCGGGGGCGGCGCCGGCCAAGCACCAAGTCGGCGCGGCCCGCGTCGACTTGACGTACGAAAGGTTCGAGCAGGCCCGGGTCGAGCGAGGCGTCGCAGTCGCAGAAGCAGACGATGTCCGCGGTGGCGGCCGTGAGGCCGGCGTGGCAGGCGGCGCCGAAGCCGCGGCGCGGCTCGTGCACGACGGTCGCGCCGAGCGAGCGGGCGATCTCCGCCGAGCCGTCGGTGGAGCCGTTGTCCACGACGATCGCGCGCCAGCCCGCGGGGATCCGCCGCAGCACCCAGGGCAGGGCGGCGGCCTCGTCGAGACAGGGCAGCACGATGTCCGCCCGTGGGGCCGGTGGGCCCGGCGGGTCTTCGGGGGAGTGGGAGGAGTGCGTCACGCCTTTCACCCTACGGAGAGAAATGGGGCATAACAGACTTCAGGTTCTTACGAAACGGGGACGTCGGCCAGTGCGGCGGGCCGGGATGCGGCACTCGCCCGAGCGCGGTGCGAGGCTTGCGGGCATGGAGACACCACCGCAGGGCGGCGCGCCGCGCGTACTCGTCGTGGACGACGACGTCACCGTCGCCGAGGTCGTCAGCGGCTACCTCGAACGTGCCGGGTACGCCGTCGACCGCGCCGAGGACGGCCACACGGCGCTGGAGCGTGCTGCGGCCCGCCGCCCCGACCTGGTCGTCCTCGACCTGATGCTGCCCGGCATCGACGGCCTCGAGGTCTGCCGCAGGCTGCGCGCGCGGGGTCCCGTGCCGGTCATCATGCTCACGGCGCGGGGCGACGAGGACGACCGGATCCTGGGCCTGGAGATAGGCGCGGACGACTACGTGACCAAGCCGTTCAGCCCCCGCGAACTGGTCCTGCGCGTCGAGTCGGTGCTGCGCCGCACGGGCTCCGCCGCGGGTGGCCGCGCGGGGGCGGTGCTGAGCACCGCGGGGCTGACCGTCGACCCGCCGGCCCGCCGCGCGGCCAAACACGGCACCGAACTCGCCCTCACCGTCCGCGAGTTCGACCTCCTAGCCTTCTTCATGCGCCACCCGGGCCGCGCGTTCGGCCGCGAGGAGCTGATGCGGGAGGTCTGGGGCTGGGACTTCGGCGACCTGTCGACGGTCACGGTCCACGTGCGCCGCCTCCGCGGCAAGATCGAGGACGATCCGGCGCGGCCGCGGCTGATCCAGACGGTGTGGGGGGTGGGGTATCGCTTGGCCGCCGCGCCGGATGCCGCTGCGCCGGATGCCGCTGCGCCGGATGCCGCCGCACCGGACGCCGCCGCACCGGACGCTGCTGCGCCGGGCGTCGCCGCGCCGGAGGCGGTCGGCCCGGAGGCCGCCGGTCGGGAGGCTGCCGGTCGGGAGGCTGCCGGTCGGGACGCCGTTGGCCGGCAGGCCGTCGGTCCGGAGGCCGCTGGCCGGGACGCCGTCGGTCCGGACGCCGTCGGTCCGGATGCCGCCGGTCGGGAGGCGGCCGGTCGGGACGCCGTTGGCCGGGACGCCGTCGGTCCGGAGGCCGTCGGTCCTGGGGCCGTCGGTCCGGATGCCGCCGGCCCGGACGTCGTCGGCCCGGAGGCCGCCGGCCGGGACGCCGCCGGTCGGGAGGCGGCCGGTCGGGACGCCGTTGGCCGGGACGCCGTCGGTCCGGATGCCGCGGGCCCGGACGTCGTCGGCCCGGAGGCCGTCGGCCGGGATGCCGCCGCACCGGACGCCACCGGCTCGGGCGCCACCGCCCCGGAGGCCACCGCGTCGGCCGCCCCCGCCTCGCACACCGCCGACTCGTACGCCACCGCCCTGGAGGCAGTCGTCCCGGAGGCCGTTGCCCGAGAGGCGGTCGGCGCGGAGACGCGAGCCCCAGAGCGGGGCGCCCCAGAGGCGGCCGACGTGGAGACGCGAGCCCCAGAAGTGGCCGACACGGAGACGCGAGCCCCAGAAGTGGCCGACACGGAGACGCGAGCCCCAGAGCGGGGCGCCCCAGAGGCGGCCGGCGTGGAGACGCGAGCCCCAGGGCGGGGTGCCCCGGAGGTGGCCGCTCGCGAGGCGGGTGCCCCGGCGAGGTCCGCCCCGGCGGCCGCGGCAGTGGAAGGCGGCCCCGCACCTGCGGTCGCAGGGCCCGAGACGGCGGTGGCCCGGCATGCGTGACACCCTCCTCATCGCGCTCTACGCCTTCCTCGGCGCCGCCGCCGCTGGGCTGCTCGGGGCGGTGCTCCTGCGGGTGCTGCGGCGGCGGTCGCTCGTCGTGTCGCTCGCCGTGGTCGCCTGTGTCGCGGTGACCGCGATGCTCGCCGGCACGCTGGTGGTCGCCTGGGCGATGTTCCTGTCCCCGCACGATCTGAGCGTCGTCACCACCGTCGTCGCCATGGCCGCGGTCGTCTCCCTGGTCACCGCGCTGCTGCTCGGGCGCTGGGTGGTGGCCCGCAGCAAGGCGCTCACCCTGGCTGCCCGTTCCTTCGGCGACGGCGGTGACTTCGCCGCGCCCGGCGTGCCCGCCACCGCGGAACTCGCCGCCCTCACCCGAGAGTTGGAGTCCACCAGCGCGAGGCTCGCGGAATCGCGCGAGCGGGAACGCGCCCTGGAGACATCACGCCGCGAACTCGTCGCCTGGATCTCGCACGACCTGCGCACCCCGCTGGCCGGCCTGCGCGCGATGAGCGAGGCCCTGGAGGACGGGGTGGCCGCCGACCCGGACCGCTATCTGCGGCAGATCCGCACCGAGGTCGAGCGCCTGAACGGCATGGTCGGCGACCTCTTCGAGCTGTCCCGCATCCACGCGGGAGCGCTCGCCCTCACGCCGTCGCGGATGTCCGCGTACGACCTGGTCGGCGACGCCATCGCGGGCGCGGACCCGCTCGCCCGCGAACACGGCGTACGCCTCGTGGGCGACCGGATCGACGCCGTGCCGGTCGAGGTCGACGGCAAGGAGATGAGCCGGGTGCTCGGCAATCTGCTGATCAACGCCATCCGCCGGACCCCCGCCGACGGCACGGTCGCCGTAGCCGCCCGGCGCTCGACCGACGGCGTGGTGCTCTCCGTGACGGACGGCTGCGGCGGCATCCCCGAAGAGGACCTGCCCCGCGTCTTCGACACGGGCTGGCGCGGCACCCACGCCCGCACACCCCCGGCGGGAGCGGGCCTGGGCCTGGCCATCGTGCGGGGCATCGTCGAGGCACACCAGGGCCGAGCGGACGTACGCAACGTGACGGGCGGCTGCTGCTTCGAGGTGGTGCTTCCGGAGGCGGGAGCGTAACGGGGTGGGGGATGGGGGCGCCCCCCTACCCCCGCATCCCCGCCCCCGCGAACTCCCGCATCCCCGACCGGAAGTCCACCTCCGGCTTCCAGTCCAGGTCGGTTCGCAGGCGGGTGGAGTCCGCTGTCACATGGCGGACGTCGCCCAGGCGGTATTCGCCGGTGACGACCGGTGCCGGGCCGCCGCACGCGTCGGCCAGGGTCCGGGCCATCTCGCCGACCGTGTGGGGGTCGCCGCTGCCCGTGTTGTAGGCCGTGAACTCCCCGTCGGCCCGGTCCCGCAGCGTCTCCAGCACCACCGCGTTGGCCGCCGCCACATCGCGTACGTGGACGAAGTCCCGGCGCTGGCCGCCGTCCTCGAAGACGCGCGGGGCGCGGCCCGCGGCCAGGGACGAGCGGAAGAAGGACGCGACGCCCGCGTACGGGGTGTCGCGCGGCATTCCGGGGCCGTAGACGTTGTGGTAGCGCAGCGACACCGCGCGGCCGCCGGTGGACCGTGCCCATGCCGCCGCCAGATGTTCCTGGGCGAGCTTCGTCGTCGCGTACACATTGCGCGGGTCGACCGGGGCGTCCTCCGTGACCAGGCCCGGCGTCAGCTCCGCGCCGCAGGAGGGGCAGCGGGGCTCGAAGCGGCCCGCCGCCAGATCGGCCGGCGCACGCGGCCCCGGGCGCACCACGCCGTGCCGGTCCGCGCAGGTGTAGCGGCCCTCCCCGTACACCACCATCGAGCCGGCGAGCACCAGATCCCGCACCCCCGCCCGGGCCATCGCCGCCAGCAGTACGGCCGTGCCCAGGTCGTTGCAGGCGACGTACTCGGGCGCGTCCGCGAAGTCCTTGCCGAGGCCCACCATCGCCGCCTGGTGGCACACCGCGTCGACGCCGCGCAGCGCACCGTCCACCGCGTCCGGATCGCGTACGTCGCCGACGATCAGCTCCCCGGCGACGCGGGGCCGCTCCGTCCCGGAGTGCGCCGACGCGAGCAACGCGTCGAACACCACGGGTTCGTGCCCGCGCGCCGCGAGCGCGTCGACGATCTGTGACCCGATGAACCCGGCGCCGCCGGTGACCAGTACTCGCATGCCGCCCACGCTAGGCCGCTGCCACCGCTTCATCGACGCGTCGGGGCCTCATGTCACCGGTCCGTAAGAACCTGGCCTTTGTGACGTAGTCGGGGCGATGCGCCGTCCAGTTCCCGCCAACTGGTGTGGTGTGGCTCACAAGAGGGGATGTGTGGGCGGGGTGAGTGGAAAGGGCGTACCCCTCCGTGAAGAGAGTGACGCGGATGTAAGGATGAGCCGCCATGAGTGCTGGATGGTGTTGTCGAGCGGGACGGGCCGCGGTGTTCGCCGCCGTCTGTGTACTGCTCGCTGCCCTGGGGCACGTCATGATGTCCGGGAGCCCGGTGTCCTGGTGGGCGCTGGGCGCCGGAACCGTCGGCGCCGGCGGTGCCGCGTGGGCGCTGGCCGGGCGTGAGCGGGGGCTGCCGGCCGTCGTCTCCCTCGCGGTGGCGGCGCAGGCCGCACTGCACTCGGGGTTCTCCCTGGCGCAGACCCTCGCGACGCCACGGACCGGTGGCACGTCCCTCGTCCGGCAGTGGGTGCGCAATGTGCTGTGCCTGCCGTCGGCGGACATGGGGTCCATGGACATGGGCTCCATGGGCTCCACGGGCTCCATGGGCCGGGGGACGGGTGACGGCTCGGCGATGTCGTCCGCGATGACCGGCATGCAGCACATGCAGCACACGCAGCACGGTGAGCCCATGCAGCACATGGGCGATGCGGGGCAGGCCGCCGCGCACATGCACCACATGGGCGGCATGTCGCCCACCGGGATGCTCGCCGCCCACCTCCTGGCCGCGCTCCTGTGCGGCCTCTGGCTCGCGCACGGCGAGCGTGCCGTCTTCCGCATCGCACGCTCCTTCGCCGGCTGGCTCGTCGCCCCGCTGCGGCTGCCCGTCGCGGCTCTCGTGCCGGCCCCCCGGCCGCGGGTCCGCCCGCGCCGCAGCCGTTCGGTGCGCACACCGCGGCAGTTCCTCCTCGTGCACGCCATCACTTCTCGGGGTCCGCCCGCGGGAACCGCTGTCGCCTGACAGCCGGTTCCCCGACGCCGCCCGCGCGCCGCGCCTCGCGCCGCGCGCCCCGGTCGGCTCGGGCATCGGCCGTACGCATCCGTACGGCTGTACCCCCAACACCGGACCCGCACCGGACCGGCACCGTGCCCGCCGACGCGCGCGCGGCCGGTCCGCAGCACGGAATCCCGGATCTCCGGACTCCCGAGAAGGACACCAGGTGATCATTCCTGCCTTGCCCGGCTCACCCGACGAGTCGATAACGGCCTGGGCGCTCGCCGCCCGCGGCGGTGACCCGGACGCCATCGAGCACTTCGTGCGCGCCCTGCACCGCGACGTCCGCCGGTACGTGACGTACCTGGGCGGCGACCCGCAGGCCGCCGACGACCTGACCCAGGACACATTTCTGCGGGCCCTCGGCAGCCTGCACCGTTTCGAGGGGCGCTCGTCCGCCCGTACGTGGCTGCTGTCCATCGCCCGCCGCGCGGTGATCGACAGCCTTCGGCACGCCGCCGCCCGGCCGCGTCTGTGCGACACGGACGACTGGCAGGCCGCTGCGGAGCGCGCCCAGCCCAGAGGTCTACCGGGCTTCGACGACGGCGTCGTCCTCGCCGATCTCCTCGCGGAGCTGCCCGACGAGCGGCGTGAGGCCTTTGTCCTTACCCAGCTCCTGGGGCTGCCCTACGCGGAGGCCGCGCTGCTCACCGGCTGTCCGGTGGGCACCGTCCGTTCGCGCGTGGCGCGTGCCCGCCTCTCGCTGATGGAACGGCTGCGGGACGCCGAACGCCCCGCGCTCGCGGGCGCGGCGGCCTGACGGGTCGCGCGCGTGCGCGCCGCGGGCCCCCCGCCACCCCCCCCCGGGGCGCCCGCCCCCCCGCGGCCGGGGACCCCCACCGCGGTCTGAAAGAACAAAGGA
>NZ_JBHYIG010000193.1:0-19067 GCF_042740015.1 Streptomyces sp. NPDC059037 | reverse complement strand
CGCCCCCCCCCCCCCCCCGCCCCGCGACTGCGAGTCATATCCGCGCGATAGTGATCATCTCTTTCGTACGACGACGAAGTCGGCGAGCGCGACGAGCTGCGCCCGTACCCGGTCCGGCATCTGGATGGTGTCCAGCGCCTCGATGGCGATGGCGTGCTGGCGCCGGGCCTCCTCGGCGGTCCACTCGCGGCCGCCCGCCTGCTCGATCAGGGCGGCACGCGCGGCGAACTCCTCCTCGGAGAAGCTCTCGAAGTCACTGCTCTTGGCGTCGGCGGCGAGCAGCTCGGCGAGCTGCTCGGACGCGGCTCCGCCCGCGGCGAGCGCGGCGACGACCGGCAGGGACTTCTTGCGCTGGCGAAGGTCGCTCCAGGTCTGCTTGCCGGTGGCCTCCGGGTCGCCCCAGATGCCGAGCAGATCGTCCACGGCCTGGAAGGCGAGGCCGAGGTGGTAGCCGTACTTCTCCAGGGTGTCGGCGGTGTGGTCGTCGGCGCCGCCGAGGACCGCGCCGATGGAGACCGCGCAGGCGAGCAGGGCGCCGGTCTTGTTGCCCTCCATCTCCAGGCACTCCTCGACGGTGACCCGCTCGCGGTGCTCGTAGGAGATGTCCTGCGCCTGGCCGTCGATCAGCGCGCGCGTGGCGGTGGTCAGGCGGCGCGTGGCGCGGCCCGCCTCGACGGTGCCGAGCTCCAGGAGGATCTCGTTGGCGAGCGCGAAGAGGGCGTCGCCGACGAGGATCGCCTGGGCCGGGCCGTGCACCTTCCACACCGTGTCGCGGTGGCGGCGCTGCTCGTCGCCGTCCATCAGGTCGTCGTGCAGCAACGAGAAGTTGTGTACGAGTTCGACGGCGACCGCTCCGGGGACGCCGACCTCGGGCGCGGCGCCCGCGGCCTCGGCGGAGAGCAGGGCGAGCGCGGGACGCACGGCCTTTCCGCCGTCGCCGTCGGACGGGTTGCCCTCGGCGTCGATCCAGCCGAAGTGGTAGGCGGCGACGGTGTCCATGGGCGGCGCCAGGCGGTCCACGGCAGACCGCAGCACCGGGGTGGCCAGCGTCCTTCCGCGCTCGAGCAGTGAGGTCACGTCCACCGTGTCGGCAGCCGTTTCGGCCGAGGGCACAGTCGGCACAGTCTCTCCTCTTGTTCCGGTGCTGGATTCCTGGGGACCTGACCCCAGAAGGTCTAGCTTCACGCGGCCTCCTCGACGTCGAAGAGGTGGTCACGTGGGCGGTCGAGTGTGGAGAGAGCGGCCCGGGCGGCACTGATGCCACTGCGGACGGCGCTCTCCATGGTCGCGGGCCACCCGGTGGCGGTCCACGCCCCGGCCAGGTACAGGCCGGGAGCCTTGGTGCGAGCACCGGGCCGCAGCCGGCCCACGCCGGGAGTCGGCGCGAAGGTCGCCGTGCGCTCCCGAGTCACGAAGAAGTCCCCTACGCCGGCGCCGTGCGCGGCGGGAAGCAGCCGCTCGAGCTCCGGCAGATAGCGCTCGCGCAGCGCGGCGACGGGCGCGTCGATCTCGTCCTGGGCGGCGGACTGGGAGAGCGCCAGATACTGCCCTTCGCGCAGCCCCGAGGCGTCGGTCCGGTCGAAGACCCACTGCACGGGCGAGCCGATGGCAGCGAAGAAGGGCCGCTTGAGCACCTTGCGGTCGTACACGACATGGATGTTGAGGATCGGCGCCGTGTCGATGTCGAGCAGCCGGTCGGGTTCGTCGAGCACACCGTCCGGCAGCAGGTCGTGGGTCTCGGCCTGCGGCACGGCGAGCACGACGGTGTCGGCGTCGAGCGTCTCGCCGGGAACTTCGACCCGCCAACCCCCGTTCTCCGTACGGGAGATGGAGGTGGCGCGTGTCCTCAGTTCGGTTCGTACGCCCGCGGAGTCGAGCGCCTTGCGGGCCAGCGTGTCATGGAGATCACCGAGGGGCACGCGTGCCCAGCCGATGTCGGCGGCGCCGGGTTCGGAGAGCAGCCCGGTCTTGAACACCATCGCGGCGAGGCCCAGCGAGGAGTCCCCCGCGACGGCGTTGAGCGTGGCTACACCGACGAGGTCCCACAGGGCCTCGACGGCGCGCGCCGACTGGCCGTGCCTGGCGAGCCAGCTGCCGAAGTCCTGGCCGTCCAGCTGGGGATCGGCCGGGTCGAGCCCCTTGAGGGCGAGCGCCGCGCGCCCCACCTTGGCGCGCTCGGCGAGCGACAGATGCGGATACGTGGCCAGGCTCGCCGCCAGGTGCAGCGGCACGGGCAGCGCGGTGCGCCGAAGCCGTCCGAGCCGGTTCCGGTCGGCGTCGAGCACGGGCACGTCGAGACGTTCCTGCAGGGGCGCGAGGGACGTGCCTTCGACGCGGTCGAGGAACCAGCGGTAGGCGGTGCAGCAGCGCAGATAGACGTGCTGGCCGTTGTCGACGGTCAGGTCGCCGCGCTTGAAGGAGAACGCGAGGCCGCCGAGGCGCGGCCGCCCTTCGAGCAGCGTCACCCGCAGTCCCGCGTCGGCGAGGGACAGCGCCGCGGTGATGCCGGCGAGACCGCCGCCGATCACCACGGCCGCGCCCCTGCTTTCCTCACCCTTCATGCTTTTCCCCCTTGACCGTTGAAGTCTGGGACGCCGGGGCGGTGCGGAGGGTTGCCCGCCGGTTGCGCGGAGTTGCGCCGAGTTGCCTGCGTTCACCGCATTCGTCGTGGATGCCCATCACGTACGCCTCCTGACGGTCTGTCGGGAGATGGTGCGGGCGTCGAGACCGGAGAGTCCGCGCACGGCGACGTACGCCTTTTCGCGGCCCGGCAGTGAGACACGGCCCCGCAGGACCGCCTCAGGCTCGCGCTCGATGCGGTCGAGAAGCCGCCGGTAGATGCCCGCCATGGCGGCGACACAGGCGCCGCTGCGCCGGTCGAGCATGGGCAGCAGCCGGTACCCCTCGGCGAAGAGCGCCCGCGCCCTGCGCACCTCGAAGTGCACGAGCCCGGCGAAGTCGGAACCGGCGGGCGGCTCGGAGCCCGAGAACCCGGCGGAGCAGCCGAACTTGGCGAGGTCGTCGGCGGGCAGATAGGTGCGGCCGCCCTCCGCGTCCTCGCGAACGTCCCGGAGGATATTGGTCAGTTGGAGCGCGAGGCCGAGCGTGTCGGCATACTCCGGCGCGCGCTCGGCGTAGAGCGCCCCCGGCTCCGTACCGAACACGCCGAGGGAGAGCCGCCCGATGGCCCCGGCCACACAGCGGCAGTAGACCTTCAGGTCCTCCCACGTCTCGTACGTCTCGCCTCGGACATCCATCAGGACGCCGTCGATCAGTTCGTCCAGGCCGCCGAGCGGGATCGGGAAATACGCCGCGGCGTGCGCGAGCGCGACGGCGACCGGGTCGGTGTCGTCCTCGTCCACGTCACCGGCCTGGATGCGGGCGAGCAGCGCCCGGGTCTCGTCGAGCCGCTCGGCCTTGACGTCCGGCGCGAGCGCGCCGTCGCCGATGTCGTCCACCCGCCGCGACAGCGCGTAGAGGGCCGACATCGCGCGGCGCTTGGGCATCGGCAGCAGCCGGATGCCGTACGCGAAATTGCGTGCTTGCTGTCCGGTGATTGCCTCGCAGTAGGAATACGCGGCGAGCACCGGCGCGGACACGTTCGGGCCTGACTCCACGGTCCGGCTCACCCCTCTCCTCGCAGAACCGCCCCCACCTCACGCAGCAAACGGAGCTTGGTGGGCTTCGGCGGACCAGGAAGTACGTCGTATCCGGCGACGGCGATCGCGGAGACCGCCGCCCTCCCCCCTGCCACGAAACCGGCGAGCAGCACCTTCAGCCGCCCGTGGACGCTACCCACCAGGGGGGTGCCTTCATTCAGGAGGCAGCGGGCGCGTTCTGCTTCATATGCAACCAGCGCGCGCACGGACGCGCCTGCTGTCGGTGCGGCCAGATCCCGCTCCTGGACATGAAAACGCTTCATGTCCTCTGCGGGCAGGTAGATGCGGCCCCGGCCCAGGTCCTCGGCCACGTCCTGGAGGTGCTCGACGATCTGGAGCGCGGTGCACACGGCGTCCGAGCGGCGGACGCGCTCGGGGGTCTCGGTGCCGGTGATGCCGAGGACGAGGCGGCCCACGGGGTTCGCGGACAGCTCGCAGTAGGCCAGAAGATCGTCGTATGTCTCGTAGCGCCCGACGAGCTGGTCCTGGCGGTTGGCCGCGATCAGGCCGAGAAAGGGCTCCGGCGTGAGACCGCAGCGGCGCACGGTGGGCTGCAGCGCCCGCAGCAGGGGATGGCTCGGGGTGGAATCGAAGACTCGGTGCAGGTCGGCCTCGAAGGCGTCCAGAAGGACCAGCCTGTCCTCGGCGGCCTCGGGGTCCACGCCCAGGTGGCGGGCGTCGGCGCCGCCGGGGGCCAGGTCGCCGTCGCCGATGTCGTCGACGAGGCGGGCGTAGCCGTACACGGCCATGAGGTCGTCGCGCCAGGCGCGGGGCAGGAAGAAGGGCGCCACCGGGAAGTTCTCGTCCGCGGCCTTCTCGAGGACGGCGGATGCGTCGCGTAGCTGGAGATCATCCGTAGCCATTGCCGTCACATCTCCCGTTCTACACTGCCGACCCAATACATCCTATTTCGGACACGCCGCCCGGCCCTCCGCGAGGTGGACCGTGACCTGAGCCGGGGCGCCGCGCGATATCGCCCCACTTGCCGCGAATCAGCACCGGTACAGCTTACGTTGTACAACGCGGCGTGCATCGTCGGGGTGTTCCGCGCATCACAACAACACACCGATTGGCCCCAATCTTCCCTGGGCGCCAGCGACTTGAGTTGTCCACCGGTGCGTACGAAGACTCATGACGCGACAGGGCCCCACCGGGTTGAGTCCGGCGGGGCCCTGCTGCATACGGGTGCAGGTGACGGGCTACTTGCCCGTGAACTTCTCGTACTCCTTGATGACCTCGTCGGTCGGTCCGTCCATGCGCAGCTCGCCGCGTTCCAGCCACAGCACACGGTCACAGGTGTCGCGGATCGACTTGTTGTTGTGGCTGACGAGGAAGACCGTTCCCGCCTCCTTGCGCAGCTCGCGGATGCGGGCCTCGGAGCGCTTCTGGAACTTGCGGTCGCCGGTGGCGAGCGCCTCGTCGATCATCAGTACGTCGTGGTCCTTGGCGGCCGCGATGGAGAACCGCAGGCGGGCGGCCATGCCGGAGGAGTAGGTGCGCATCGGCAGGGTGATGAAGTCGCCCTTCTCGTTGATGCCCGAGAAGTCGACGATCTCCTGGTAGCGCTCCTTGATCTGCTCGCGCGTCATACCCATCGCGAGCCCGCCGAGTATGACGTTGCGCTCGCCCGTCAGGTCGTTCATCAGGGCCGCGTTCACGCCGAGCAGCGAGGGCTGTCCGTCGGTGTAGACCTTGCCCTTCTCGGCGGGGAGCAGGCCCGCGATGGCGCGAAGCAGCGTCGACTTCCCGGAGCCGTTCGAGCCGATCAGGCCGATCGCCTCGCCGCGGTAGGCGGTGAAGCTGACGCCGCGCACGGCGTGCACCTTGCGTACGCCGCGCTCCTCGCCGCGCTTGATGATCCGGCTCAGCGCGGAGGTGGCGCTGCCCTTGCCCGTCTTGGCGCCGTTGACGCGGTAGACGATGTGCAGCTCGTCGGCGATGACGGTGGGGATGTGCCCCTTGTCTGCGTTCCGGTCGGTCCGGTCGTTCGAGTCGTTCTTTTCGTCAGCCACGGCCGTACCGCTCCTCAGCCTTCCAGAAGTACACGAACCCGCCGACGGCAAGCAGCACGGACCAGCCGGCCGCGACCGCCCAGACGTGCGTCGGCAGGTACTCGTTGCCGTAGCCGTCGATCAGCGCGAAGCGCATCAGGTCCATGTAGATGGCCGCGGGGTTCCACTGCAGGACGTCCGCGATCCACGCGGGCTTGCCCTCCAGCATGACCGGGATGGAGAACATCACGCCGGACGCGTACATCCACGTACGCATCACGAACGGCATCAGCTGCGCGAGGTCGGGGGTCTTGCTGCCGAGCCTTGCCATGATCATCGCGAGGCCCGTGTTGAACAGGAACTGCAGGGCCAGGACGGGGACGATCAGGAGCCAGGACAGCTTGGGGTAGCTGCCGAAGCCGATCGTGATGAGCAACAGCACGATCATCGAGAAGAGCAGCTGCTGGAGCTGCTGGAGCGAGAACGAGACCGGCAGCGAGGCGCGCGGGAAGTGCAGCGCGCGCACCAGGCCCAGGTTGCCCGAGATCGACCGGACGCCCGCCATCACCGAGCTCTGCGTGAAGGTGAAGACGAAGACGCCCGTGACCAGGAACGGGATGTAGACCTCGCGCTCGAAGCCCCGGTCCGCTTCCAGGATCAGGCCGAAGATCAAGAAGTAGACGAGCGCGTTGAGAAGCGGCGTCGCCACCTGCCACAGCTGGCCGAGCTTGGCCTGGCTGTACTGGGCGGTCAGCTTCGCCTGCGAGAAGGCGAGGATGAAGTGGCGCCGTCCCCAGAGCTGGTGGACGTACTCGAAAAGTCCGGGCCGTGCGCCGCTGACGGTCAGACCGTACTTGGCGGCGAGATCGGCCCGGGAGAGCCCGTCATCGGGCGACGGGGGCGCGGTCACCGCGACCCCGCCGTCATGCGTTGTCTCACTCACGAGTGGAAACTTTCGTCTTCAGATGCGCAGCCGGTCGGGCGTAGGCGTGGGCCAGGGACCGGGGTATGGCCCAGATGTTCTCAGACCCGAGCTTGTCAGATGACAGGAGGTCGGCCCAGTCGGGTCAGGCGCCACACCGTACGCCACTTCATCGGCTTGCGAGGCCCGCAGGGCGTCGTCCAGCCCTCCTTGAAACCGCCGAACCAGGCCTTGAGCGCAGGGCCCGAAGGGCGCCTGGCCAGGGTCAGGAGCATCCAGACCCCGAGGTAGACGGGGACCAGGAGGAGGGGCAGATTCCGGCGGGCGAGCCAGACGCGGTTGCGGGCGACCATCCGGTGGTAGACCGCGTGCCGGGACGGGGCGGTCGTCGGGTGGAAGAGCACCATGTCGGCGCGGTAGTCGATCATCCAGCCCGCGTTCAGGGCACGCCAGGCGAGGTCGGTCTCCTCGTGGGCGTAGAAGAACTCGTCCGGCAGTCCGCCGACCTCGGCGATGACCTTCGTACGGACGGCATTGGCGCCGCCCAGGAAGGTCGTCACGCGCGAGGAGCGCATCGGGTCGGCCGCGCGCAGGCGGGGCACGTGGCGCCGCTGCGTCTCGCCGGTGTCCGGATCGGCGATGCGGAAGCTGATGATGCCGAGCTTCGGGTCGGCCTCGAAGGCCTCGCGGCACAGCTGGGCCGTGTCCATGTTGGCGAGCAGGCCGTCGTCGTCCAGGAAGAGCAGGATGTCGACGTCGGTGCCGCCGGGGCCGAAGGCCTCGATGCCGACGTTGCGGCCGCCGGGGATGCCGAGGTTCTCGGGCAGCTCGACGGTGCGTACGCCTTCGGGGACATCGGGCACGGGGGCGCCGTTGCCGACGACGACCACCTCGACCGCGTCGCCGTCCTGCTTGGCGACCGAGTCGAGCAGGGCGCGCAGCTCCTGCGGCCGGTTGCCCATGGTGATGATGACCGCGCCGACCTTCAGGGGCCGGCTCCCCGCGGCACTCACTTCAGCCTGCTCGAAGCGAGGATGGACACGAGGTGCAGCAGGGTCTGCAGGAGCGCGATGCCGGCGAGGACCGCGACACCGATCCGCGAGAAGAGCAGGTCGCCGCGGACCGAGTCCACGATCGCGAGGACCAGGATGAGCAGCGAGGCCTCGATGCCGAGCACGAGGCGGTGGAACTTGAGCGCCGCGGCGGCCTTGCGGGCCAGGGCCATGCCGGAGGAGCGCGGCTCGGAGGCCGACTCCTTGACCGGCGCGAGGCCCTGCTGGTGCCGGGCGACACCGACGAGGTCGGTCTCCGCCTTGATCAGGATGGCGCCGAGCGCGGCGAGCGTGCCGAGGAAGGCCCACAGCCAGTCGATCCGGCCCGAGCCCCACAGGTCGGCGGCGCGCAGGCCGAAGCCGACCAGGACCGCGGCGTCGCACAGATAGGCGGCGACACGGTCCAGGTAGACCCCGGCCATCGAGTACTGCTTGCGCCAGCGGGCGATCTCGCCGTCGACGCAGTCAAGGAGGAGATAGAGCTGGACCATGACCACACCGAGCACGGCGCCCGTGATCCCCGGCACGAGAAGTGCCGGGGCGGCGAGGGCGCCCGCCACGGTCATCAGATACGTGAGCTGGTTGGGCGTGACCCTGGTGTTCACCAGGTAGCGGTCGCAGCGCAGCGAGATCTCTCGCATGTACAGGCGTCCCGCCCAGTGCTCACCGCTGCGCCGGTCCTTCACCCCTGCGGGGTGAACGACGGGGCGGAGTTCAGCTACCGATGGCCTTGGCATAGTCGGCGTATGCGTCCTTGATCTGGTCGGAATTCAGATTGAGGTGCTCGAGGATCGTGTAGCGCCCGGGGCGCGTCTGCGGGGCGTACTCCACGACCTGGACGAACTCGTCCACGGTGAAGCCGATCTCCTCCGGCGTCACGGGGAGGCCGTGCCTGCGCAGCACCTCGACCATGTACAGCGACTCCTCGCGTGCTCCGCGCAGGAACATCGCGAAGGCCGCGCCCAGGCCGCACTGCTCGCCGTGGCTCGCAGCCCGCTTGGGGAAGAGGAGATCGAAGGCGTGGTTGATCTCGTGGCAGGCGCCGGACGCCGGACGTGAGTCGCCCGAGACGGACATCGCGATGCCGGTCAGGACCAGACCCTCGGCCAGGACCTGCAGGAAGCCGTCGTCGCCGACGCCACCGGGGTGGCGCAGGACCGCCTCGCCTGCCTGGCGCGCCATCGCGGCCGCGAGACCGTCGATGTCCTCGCCGCGCTCACGCGCCGCGAGCTCCCAGTCCGCGATCGCGGAGATGTTGGACAGGGCGTCGCCGATGCCGGAGCGCACGAAACGCACCGGGGCCTCACGGATCACATCGAGGTCGATGACGACCGCTATGGGGTTGGGCACCCCGTACGAGCCGCGGCCCGCGTCGTTGTCGAGCGTGGCGACCGGCGAGCACAGACCGTCGTGCGACAGGTTCGTCGCGACGGCGACCAGCGGCAGGCCGACCCGCGCCGCGGCGAACTTGGCGCAGTCGATGATCTTGCCGCCGCCCAGGCCGACGACGGCGTCGTAGCGGCCCTTCTTGATGGCGTCGGCGAGCGCGATGGCGTCGTCGAGCGTGCCGCCGCCCACCTCGAACCACTCGGCGTTCGGCAGCGAGGGCTCCAGACGCTCGCGGAGCACCGCGCCGGAGCCACCGCTGATGGCGATGGCGAGCTTGCCGGTTGACGAGCAGATCCGCTGATCGGCGAGGACACCGGCCAGGTCGTCGATCGCCCCCGGCCGGATGTCGACGACGACCGGCGAGGGGATGAGCCTCGTCAGTACTGGCACGCGATCTCCCTGCCCTTGGCGAGGTCGTCGTGGTTGTCGATCTCGACCCACTTGAGGTCGCCGATCGGCGCCACGTCGACCTTGAAGCCGCGGTTGACGAGCTCCTGGTAGCCGTCCTCGTAGTAGAGGTCGGGGTCGCGCTCGAAGGTGGTCTTCAGCGCGTCGGCGAGCTCGTCGGCCGCCTCGCCCTCGATGAGGGTGACGCCGATGTACTCACCGGTGGCCGTGGCCGGGTCCATGAGCTTGGTGATCTTCTGGACGCCCTTCTCGGGGTCCACGATGACCTTCATCTCCTCGTCGGCGAGGTTCTTCACCGTGTCGAGGGCGAGGATGATCTTCTTGCCGTCGCCGCGGGCGGCGAGCAGCGTCTTCTCGACGGAGACCGGGTGCACGGTGTCGCCGTTGGCGAGGATCACCGTGTGCTTGATCGCGTCACGACCGCACCAGAGGGAGTAGGCGTTGTTCCACTCCTCGGCCTTGTCGTTGTCGATCAGCGTGAGCTTGAGGCCGTACTTCTCCTCGAGCGCCGCCTTGCGGTCGTAGACGGCTTCCTTCTTGTAGCCGACGATGATCGCGACCTCGGTCAGACCGATCTCGGCGAAGTTGCCGAGCGTCAGGTCCAGGATGGTGGTGTCACCATCGACGGGCACCAGGGCCTTGGGCAGGGTGTCCGTGTAAGGGCGAAGACGCCGTCCGGCGCCGGCCGCCAGCACGAGGCCGATCATGCGGGTTCTCCTTCATCGTGTACGGCGGGTGCTCCGCGCTTGTGAGCGGTCACCCAGAAGCGGATGCTCTCGACGAGCACCACAAGTGCCACGGCCACGGCGAACGCCGTGAGCGCGACGGTGAAATCTGTGTCGTGCAGCAGGGCGGCGGCCAGCGCGACCACCAGGACCCTGCCTTCTTGGCCGCCGATCGCCCGCACAAGCCAGTGCGGGGGCGCGCCGGTACCGCCCTTGATGCGGTACACCGTGTCGTAGTGATGGTAGGCGACCGCGGCCACAAGCCCGAAAGCCGCCGGCAGCGCTCCGTTCACGTCGGCGTTGACCGCGAGCACCAGCACGGTGCTGTATTCGGCCACCCGGAAGAACGGCGGAACCAGCCAGTCCAGAGGGCCCTTGAGGGGCCGGGCGAGGGCGAGGCCGGAGGTGATGACGTAGATCACCGCGGCGACGACCACCCACGGACTGCCGTACGAAGTGAAAGCCGCCACACAGACGATCACGGCGCCGCCCACGAAGGCGATGGCCGGGGCGGGCAGCGGCAGGCCGGGCTTCTTGAGCGCCGCGAAGGCGGAGGCGAGCGGGCCGTTGTCGGCGAGGTCGGCCAGGGCCTGTGCGGCGCGGTCGGTGCGGGTGGCCTTGCGGGTCAGCGAGCGGAGCACACGGCCTGCCGTGGTGTAGCAGGCGGCCAGCGCGCAGCCGATGATCAGCACGACCAGGGTGATGCGGGGCGTGGTGACCGCGGTGAGGACCGCGATCATCGCCCAGCGTTCGCCGATCGGCAGGACGATCATCCGGCGCACCCAGACCGTCCACCCGACGCTGTCGAGCTTGTCCGAAAGGGCCGCGGTGGGGCTGGTGTTGGCCGTCGCGTCGTGGTTCGCCTCGTTGAAGGAGAAGTCCACGACATGGCGGCAGGTCTGCAGCACCATCGCGCCGAGCGCGAGCGCCCATACGTCGTCACCGCCGCGGGCCGCGCCGAGCGCGAGGCCCGCGTAGTAGGCGTACTCCTTGGCGCGGTCGAAGGTCGCGTCGAGCCAGGCGCCGAGCGTCGAGTACTGCAGGGAGTAGCGGGCGAGCTGCCCGTCCGTGCAGTCGAGGACGAAGGAGAAGAGCAGGAGGAGGCCGGCGGCGATGAAACCGCCGCGGGTGCCGGTCGCCGCGCAGCCCGCCGCGATGAGCGCGGTGAGCAGGGAAGCGGTGGTGACCTGGTTCGGGGTCAGGCCCCGGCGGGCGCACCAGCGGGCGATGTAGCGCGAGTAGGGGGAGATGCAGTACGTCGTGAAGAAGCCGTCCCGCGACTTGACCGCGGTGCGCAGGCGTACGGCCTCTTCGTCCACGGCGGCGACGGCCTGCCGTGCCTCGTTGCGCGCCTGCGGATCGCCGGGCACGGTGGCGACGAGGGTGCCGAGGTCGGGGCGGTGGACGTCCTGCCCTTCGGCCTCGATCGCCTCGGCGATGTGGTCCGCGAGGGCCTCGACCGCCGTGGCGGAGCCGCCGCCGTTGCCGCTCGTCGTCGTGTGCAGGGCCCGGGTCAGGCCCGCCCGCGCCTCGGGCTTCACGGAGACGGCGCCGGGCACCGCGGAGGCGTCGAAGCGCGGGTCGGTGAGGCCGACGCGCAGCGCGTGGACATGGCCCACGAAGCGCGCGTCGACGACCGCGACCCGCTGACCTGCGGGTACGGCGGCGAGCAGCGTCTCGGTTTCCGCCGCGTCGGAGGCGATCCGCACGTCAAAGCCCAGGGACCGCAGATCGCCTTCGAGCGGCGACCCGGGGACCGGCTGACCGGTCAGGATGGCGGTCGACAGACGAACTCACTCCTTGATTCACGGCGCGGCTCGCGCAGCGCACGTGCGTGATGAGGGGCGCCCCAGGCCGGTGCGGCCGGGCGGCACGTCGGCAGAGGCTATCGGATGAATACAAGCGGGCGTTCACCGCCCGTTTACGGCCCGATAAGCACGGCCTGCAGGGCCGCCGCCGACGCGATCATCATGGTGGATGGGGGCCCGGCCCCACAAACCGCACTTCATCGACCGGCATAAAGTGGACGCCCATGACGTGGATGATCACAGGTGGAGCGGGATATATCGGGGCACACGTGGTGCGGGCGATGGCCAGCGCCGGGGAGCGGGTCGTCGTCCTCGACGACGTATCGGCCGGGGTGCCGGAGCGGCTGCCGGCGGACATCCCTCTCATTCGGGGCTCTTCGCTCGACGGTGAGCTGCTGCGCCGGGTCTTCGCCGAGCACGGTGTGACGGGTGTGGTGCATCTCGCGGCCCGCAAGCAGGTCGGCGAGTCCGTGGAGCAGCCGCTTCGCTATTACCAGGAGAACGTGGGCGGCCTGGTGACGCTGCTCGAAGCGGTGGCCGATGCCGGGATCAAACGGTTCGTCTTCTCGTCGTCGGCCGCGGTGTACGGCAATCCGCCCGCCGTCGACCTCGTGAGCGAGGACACTCCGTGCGTACCGATCAATCCGTACGGCGAGACGAAGCTCGCCGGGGAGTGGCTGGTGCGGGCCGCGGGCCGGGCGCACGGCATCGCGACCGTGTGCCTGCGCTATTTCAACGTGGCGGGGGCAGCGGCTCCCGAGCTCGCCGACACCGGGGTCTTCAACGTCGTACCGATGGTCTTCGACCGGCTCACCCGTGACGAGGCGCCGCGGATCTTCGGGGACGGCCACCCGACGCCGGACGGCACCTGCGTCCGTGACTACATCCATGTCGCCGATCTCGCCGACGCGCATCTCGCGGCGGCCCGCCGGGTGACCGAGCGGCCCGATGGCGATCTGACGGTGAACATCGGCCGCGGCGCCGGCGTTTCCGTACGCGAACTGATCACGCTCATCGGCGAGGTCTCCGGCGACACCCGGCCCGCCCTCGTGGAGCCCGCCCGCGCGGGCGACGCGCCGCGGGCCGTCGCGGACGCGGGCCTTGCCGCCAAGGAGCTGGGCTGGACGGCCCGGCGCGGGGTACGCGAGATGGTCGAATCCGCTTGGGCCGGCTGGTGCCTCCACCACCCCGAGGCGCGCCGCCCTTGATCCCCTCAACGCTCTGACCTGCGGTCATTTCCGCAGGTCAGAGCATATGACAACGGTGTTCAGTGCCGCGTTGCCAGATACCCCCCACCCGTAGTTCACTGTGATCGCGTCAAGCACACGACCGGGGAACAGAAGACCGATACCGAGCACACGGAGGCGGCTTCCATGGGGGCTGGGCACGATCACGGACACACGCACGGGGGGACGGCCACCAGCGCGTACCGGGGGCGGCTGCGCGTCGCGCTCTCGATCACGATCACCGTCATGGTGGTCGAGATCGTCGGCGGGATCATGGCCGATTCGCTCGCGCTCATCGCGGACGCGACGCACATGGCGACGGACGCGCTGGGGCTCGGCATGGCCCTGCTCGCGATCCACTTCGCCAACCGGCCGCCGACCGAGTCCCGCACGTTCGGGTACGCACGCGCCGAGATCCTCGCCGCGCTCGCCAACTGTCTGCTGCTGCTCGGCGTCGGCGGCTATGTGCTGTACGAGGCGATCCAGCGGTTCATCACGCCGGCCGAGACCGAGGGCGGACTGACCATCGTCTTCGGCGTCATCGGCCTCATCGCGAACATGATCTCGCTCTCGCTCCTGATGCGCGGCCAGAAGGACAGCCTGAACGTGCGCGGCGCCTTCCTGGAGGTGATGGCGGACGCGCTCGGTTCCGTGGCGGTGCTCGTCGCCGCGGTGCTGATCCTGACCACCGGCTGGCAGGCAGCGGACCCGATCGCCTCGCTGGTGATCGGCCTCATGATCGTCCCGCGTACGGTGAAGCTGCTGCGGGAGACCCTGAACGTGCTCCTGGAGTCGGCGCCCAAGGGGGTCGACATGGCCGAGGTCCGCGCGCACATACTGGATCTGCCGGGCGTCGAGGACGTCCACGATCTGCACGCGTGGACCATCACTTCGGGGATGCCTGTTCTCTCCGCGCATGTGGTCGTCAGCTCGGAGACGCTGAACGCGATCGGCCACGAGAAGATGCTGCACGAGCTGCAGGGCTGCCTGGGCGACCACTTCGACGTCGAGCACTGCACGTTCCAGCTGGAGCCGATCGGGCACGCGGAGCACGAGGCGAAGCTGTGCCACTGAGGGTGTCAGGCCCTTCGGTACGGCAGACTTGAGGTTCGTAGACCGAAGCGAAGGATGGGTATGCCGATCACACCTGCCACCGCGGCGAACAGCTCGTCGAACGGCACCGGAGAAGCGATCTTGCTGGAACTCGTGGACGAGGACGGCAGGACGATCGGCACAGCGGAGAAACTCTCCGCGCATCAGGCGCCCGGGCAGCTGCACCGGGCGTTCTCCGTCTTCCTCTTCGACGAACAGGGCCGGCTGCTCCTCCAGCAGCGCGCCCTGGGCAAGTACCACTCCCCCGGCGTCTGGTCGAACACCTGCTGCGGGCACCCGTACCCGGGCGAGGCGCCGTTCGCGGCGGCCGCCCGCCGCACGCACGAGGAGCTGGGCGTCTCGCCCTCGCTGCTCGCCGAGGCGGGCACCGTCCGCTACAACCACCCGGACCCCGACTCGGGCCTGGTGGAGCAGGAGTTCAACCACCTCTTCGTGGGGATGGTGCAGTCGCCGCTGCGGCCCGACACGTCCGAGGTCGGCGAGACCGCGTTCGTGACGGCCGATGAGCTGGCGGTCCGGCACGCACAGGGGCCGTTCTCCGCCTGGTTCATGACCGTCCTCGACGCGGCCAGGCCCGCGATCCGCGAGCTGACCGGGCCCTCGGCGGGCTGGTGAACCCGTAGCGTCAGACGGTGCCGTTGGGCTTCAGGGGCAGGGCCGCCCAGATGACCTTGCCCCCGCTCGCCGTGTGCTCCACGTCGCAGGCGCCGCCCGCCTCCTGGGTGATCTCCCGGACCAGCAGGAGACCGCGCCCGCCCGTCTGTCCGTGGTCGGCGATCAGGGCGGTCGGGCGGTAGGGGTGGTCGTCCTCGACGGAGACCCGCACCCACTCGGCGCCGACCGCGACCTCCACCGCGAGCATCGGCGAGAGCAGGGCGGCATGCCGCACCGCGTTGGTGACCAGCTCGGAGACGATGAGCAGCAGGCCCTGCACCAGATCGTCCGCTGCGGGCACACCCTGCCGGGCGAGCAGATCACGTACCGCGTGCCGTGCCTGGGGCACGGAGGCGTCGACGGCCGCGGCGGTGAATCGCCACACGCCCTCGTACGGCACCCTTCCGCTCCCCCGAGGGAGCGGGCTGCGCCCCCTCCCGTCGTCGTCCATCGTCCGGTCGCCGCCCTCGCGCTCGATTGTCACCACACGTCGAGTGTTGGGAATGCTCTGGTCCGGACCGCACTACTGACCATAAGTCAGCGAGTATCGACGGCATTTGATCAGTGCCGCATGACCGCGTCAGTTGTGTGACTGTTCCTGCCCTCTTGGTTGCCCTTTCAAGCTTTCTTCGGTTTGTACGGGTTGCTCTGGTCGCTCCGCGGTCGCTCCGGCCGTTCGGGGTCCGGCCGCTCGGCGACCATCCCGACGATGCGGCGCCCGCCGACGCCCGCGGCGATCAGGCCGAGGCCGTCGAAGAGCAGGGCCAGCGAGAAGAAGCAGCCGATCACGTACTGACTGCTGCTCGGCCACTCGGAGAGCACCAGGATGCCGAGCAGCAGACCGAAGGCGCCCTGCACCAGGGTCCAGCCGAACTGCGGTCCACGCACCACCAGGCTGCCGACGAGACGGAACACACCGCCGGTCAGGAAGAGCAGCGCCGCGAACATGGTCAGCGCCGCGGCCGCCACGTCGGGCCTGGCGATGATCACGACGCCGGCCGCGATGTTCAGCGCGGCCACGACGACACCGACCCAGAAGAAGTCCGTGCCGCGCGACTGCACCGCGTGCAGCAGGCCGACGCAGCCGCCGACCAGGAGCAGCCAGCCGAACAGGAGCATCGAGGTGAGTGTGGCGACACCGGTGTAGACGAGGCCGACGAGCCCGGCCACCGTCAGGATCACGCCGAGCAGGGCCAGCATCCCGAAGCTGCGGCTGAGCTGTCGCGCGTTCTGCGTCAGAGGGGTCTTCGCGCCCTTGGATGCGGCCATCGGCATCTCCGTTCCGCGCCCCTTCTTGATCGTACGTTCGAGGGCTACGGATAGCATCCGGCGCATGGAGCCGCAGCTGAGGCAGGCCGTCACGCACGGCGTCGCCACCGTCGTCATCGATCATCCGGCCAAGCGCAACGCCATGACCACGGACATGTGGCGGCGGCTGCCGGCGCTGCTCGAAGGGCTCGCCGCCGATTCCGCGGTACGCGCGGTCGTGCTGACCGGCGAGGGGGCGACCTTCTGCGCGGGCGCCGACATCTCATCGCTGCGCCAGTCGCCGGGCGAGGCGCAGGAGCTGGCGGTGCGGGCCGAGGACGCGCTCGCCGCCTTCCCCAAGCCGACGCTTGCCGCGGTGCGCGGTCACTGCGTGGGCGGCGGCAGTCAGCTGGCGGCGGCCTGCGATCTGCGGTTCGCGGAGGAGGGCGCCCTGTTCGGGATCACTCCGGCGAAGCTGGGGATCGTCTATCCGTCGTCGTCCACCCGGCGCCTGGTGTCCCTGGTGGGGCCCGCGACCGCCAAGTACCTCTTGTTCTCGGGCGAGTTGATCGACGCGCAGCGTGCGCTGCGCACCGGCCTGGTGGACGAGGTGCTGCCGGCCGGCGAACTGGACAAGCGGGTCGCGGAGTTCACCAAGGTCCTGGCATCGCGCTCCCAGCTGACGCAGGCGGCGGCGAAGGAGTTCGCTGCGGGGCGCACCGACCGGGACGCGTACTGGGCCGGGCAGGCACGCGACGGCGGCGACACCGCCGAAGGGGTCGCCGCCTTCCTGGAGCGCCGCGAGCCGCGTTTCACGTGGACGGCCGGCTGAAACGGCTCTTGGCACGGAACGCCTCGACCAAGTGCGCGGGCGCCTTCTCCGGGGACCCCGCGTCGTACGGCGGCTGAGGGTCGTACTCCGTCAGGAGCTGCACGGTCCGCGCCTGATCGTCGCCCGCGATCCGGCCGACGAGGGCGAGCCCCATGTCGATACCGGAGGAGACCCCGGCGGACGTGACGTACTTGCCGTCGAACACCACCCGCTCCCCCGTCGGCTGCGCGCCGAACTTCGCCAGCTCCGCGAGCGCGAGCCAGTGTGACGTGGCGCGGCGGTTCTTGAGCAGCCCTGCCGCGGCGAGCAGGAGGGAGCCGGTGCACACGGACGTCGTCCAGGTGCTGGTGGCGTCGGCGGAGCGGAGCCAGCCCAGGAGCGGCTCGTGCGCCATGTGGTCGCTCTGGCCGGGGCCGCCGGGGACGACCACGACGTCCGGGCTCGGCACGTCGGCGAAGGCCCGGTCCGCAACGAGTGCGAGGGAGCCGCGCTCGCCCAGCACCGGGCCCGGCCGCTCCGCCACAAAGACGGTATCGGCTCCGGGGATACGGCTGAGGGTCTCGTACGGGCCGACCGCGTCAAGGGCGGTGAAGCGTTCGAACAGGGCGATGGCGATCTGCATGGGGGGCCTATCCGTGGGGGGCGGGTGCAGCCGGGGTGGTGAGTGGGGGCTGGAAGCGGCGCCGGTACTCGGCGAGCGCCGTGCCGAGGGTCTTGACGAAGGCCCGGCGCATCGCCTCGGGGGTGCCGTAGCCACAGGCGCGGGAGACCTCGGCGATGCCGTCGGAGGTGTCCTCCAGGAGGCGGCGCGGGTGCTCGATACGGATGCGCTCGACGTACTTGCCCGGCGTCATGCCGGTCTCCGTCTGGAAGGCGCGGGCGAAGTGCCGGGGAGAGAGCCGGGCACGGGCGGCGAGCGAATCGACGCACAGATCGCCGCCGGGGTGCTCGGTGATCCTTCCCCTGCCACAAAGCGGGGAGACCCCTTGCTGGACCTCGCGCAGGGGTTCACGCTGGGCCGTCTGCGCCGCCAGCTGGGCGCTGAACTGCGACTGGTTGCCCGGCCGCCGCAGGAAGACGACCAGATGCCGCGCGGGTCGACCTCGACGGCCGGGTGGTCGTGGGCCAGCTTGTCGCTGTACGCCCAGTGGGTCGTCGCCCGGCGGCCGTCCAGGAGGCCGGCCGCGGCGAGCAGGGCCGCGCCGGTGCAGACCGAGACGAGGCGCTGCGCGCGCGGGGCATTGATGCGGAGCCAGTCGATCAGGCGGGGGTCGGGGCCGCGGCTGCCGTTGCCGCCCGGTGCCAGGAGCGTGTGCGGCACGGGGGCTTCGGCCAGGGACGAGTCCGGGACGAGGGTGAGCCCGCTCGACGTGCGGACGGGAGCGCCGTCCAGGGAAGCGGTGCGGATCCGGTACGCCGGCTCGGGGGCGCCTATGTAGGCGGACGCCCCGGTGAAGACCTCGACGGGTCCGGTGACGTCGAGGCTCTGGACGCCGTTGTAGAGGACGACCAGGACCGTTCGCTGCTCCATGTCCTTGATTCTTCGCCAGGCGCGCATTGTCCGCAATGACGAGATCCCCACCTTTACTGCCATCACGGCCGCGCCGGTGCCTGGGACTTCACCTCATACCAACCAGTCGGTAACGTGCGTCCATGACTTCTCTCACGCCCTCGTCCCCGGCCGCCGCGCTGCACCCGCGCGCGGGACGTCGATGCCACAACATGCTCAACTCGCTGCACTCCACGCACTACTTCTCGCCCGACGTGGGCCGCGAGCTCGCCGGCATCGGGATCACCAACCCCCGGGCCGTCAACTTCGCCGTGCGCACGGCGGCGATGGGCCCGGTCGGCGCCGGGACGGTCACGGCCGCGTTCTACAACTACAAGTACGACCTCGTCGCGGAGCACGTGCCCGCGATCTGGCGCGTCGCATCTCCCGAGGACGTACTCGCGGCACGCGCGCGTGCCGGCGACGCGACCCTGCGGCGCCTCCGCGGCGAAGAGGCCATCGCATCGCCGGAGATGGCGGAGGCGGCGGAG
>NZ_JBHYIG010000192.1:0-19068 GCF_042740015.1 Streptomyces sp. NPDC059037 | reverse complement strand
TCGTTTTCTGTCTCTAAACCCCCACCCCCCCCACCCCGCGCGCGCCCCCGCCCGCCCGCGCCCCCCGGCGCGGGGCGCCGGCGCCCCGGGCCCCCCGCCCCCCCGCCGCCCGAGAGAGACCGCACATCCCCGCACCCGACCACACGCCCCCGCCCATCACTGCCACGCGAAAGCCGCGCCTGGCCGCAGCCCTGTTCCGCCACTACCTGCGCGCCGTCGCCGTCGGCAGCACGGAGCGCCCGATCCCTCTGGCCGGTGCCCGGCCAGAGGCCGCACTCAGCGAAGCCCGCCGTCTCGGCCACCGCAGCTGACCACCCCCGCCTTGCCCACAGGAGGCACATGACCGACCCGTCGTCCTACCCCATACGCCTCGCCAAGGACATCGCCAACCTGCTCAAGACCCTTGACGACCACCTCTATCAGGCGACCCCACGCCAAGCGGCCGAGATCCTCGGCACGGTCCTCGACACCAAGGACGGCGTCCTGACACGGGTGACCGACCTGGTCGGCACCGGATCCCGGTTCGCCCAGAACCAGGCCCATCGCGGCATGCTCCCGCCCGAGGTGTGGCTCGCAATGGGCCGGGCCGCCAACGAACTGCACAGCGTCGGCATGGACCTTGACGAGCACACCGACACCATCAAGCAGCTCGGGACACCACCCGCTGCGGCGAGCACGATGCCGCCCAAGCCTGCTGCCTCCGCCATGGTCGTCAGGAGGAGCCGGTGAAGAATCAGCAGTGGACCGGCTGGGGCTCCGGCGCCCAACGAGCCGAACAGCACTATCTGGTTGAGCCCCGCTACCTCGCCGGCGGCGGCGACATCCGCTACGTCAGCGAGTTCCTGCGCGCCTCCGGCTGGCACGACAAGTCCAAGACCGGCGGACCGCTGGTCTTCAACAGCCCCGACAAGTCCGTCCGCATCGGATACGACCCCTTCACCCAGCCCGGCGGGTGGACGATCTCCGGGAAAGCCGCCCCCGGCCAGGAAGCCTGGCACGCCACGTTCACCCGCCAGGTGCCCGTGGAGATCGTCGCCGGGTTCACCGATGCACTCACGCGCCCCCGCTCCGCGCACGCGCCCAACGCGTGGGCGCCCCTGCAGGAGCAGCACTGGAAGACCGAGCAGGGCCAGCACTTCACCGCCATGAGCCCCGACGGCGGCGCCTGGATGCAGTTCCACCAGTCCAAGCCCGGCGAGGCGGTGTGGTGGGCCGGGGCCCGCAACGAGCATGGGCGCGTCTGGGACGCCAGTTTCACCAGCAGCACACCGATGCACCTCATCCAGGCATTCAGCACCGCGCTGTCCGACCCGCAGCAGGTCATCCGTCCGCGCGGACATGTACCGCCGTCCACCCGCATCCGCACCACGTCCGTGTCGGTGCGGCCCGACGAGCTGTCCGCCTGGCAGCAGACCCGCATCCGAGCTGCCCGCGCCGCCACCTGGGCCCGCAACTCCTGGGCCTCCACTCGGCCCCGACGCCAGACGCCCACCGCCGGTCCGTACGCGCAGGCAGGCTCCCGAGCCCGCCGCTGACCGGCCCCCGGCCCTCCGGCCGTCCCCGTCCTCACACTGAAAGCACCCCGACTTGCCCCACCACGCTCCCGATGCCCCCACCCCCGGCCAGATCCGTCAGGCCACGAGCACCCTCGCCGATCTCGCGGCCTACCTCCGTACGCATCCCCCGCTGGACGACGTACTGCCGCTGCTCGCGCCGCTGCTCGACGAGGACGACGGCGTCCCGATCCAGCTCGGCAACATCCTGCGCTGCAGCGAGCACCTCATCGGCCAGCAGGCCGCGTTCCCCTTGAGCGACGAGCTCCGTCTGAGCACGGAAGCCTTCCGCGAAGCCGCCCAGGAGGCCACGGACTGGCATGTTCTGCACTGGGACGTCCAGCGGCTGCGTACGCAGACCGGCGCCCCGGAGCGATGAACGATCCCTACCTGCCCACCCGCGCCAACTCCCCGCACGACATCATCTGGTTCCAGACCCAGCCCCGCCATCTCGCCGGACGCGGCGATCCGCGGCACATCACCCAGGCACTGCGGGCCGCGGGCTGGGCGAACCGCTCCGACCCGGCCTTCCCCCACGTCCTGCTGGTCGGCCCCGACTACCGGCATACCGTGCTGCTGGAGCCCGATTCCGAGCCGTACGGGGCGTGGTGGCGCGTCCGTGGCCAGGAAGTAGACGGCCGGCGCTGGTACACCGAGTTCGGCGCGAACACCCCCGTGGAGATCCTCGCCCACCTCACCGACGCACTGCTCGAGCCCGCTCCCGAGCAGACGCCGCCGATCTGGGAGCCCCTCACCGCGGCGGGCTGGTCCTACGAGCGCGACGAACACGGCAACGAGATCGCCCGCCACCCCGACGGCATCCTCAGCCTGGAGCGGTGGGCCGTCGAGCCGGGTGAGACCTTCCACTGGCGGGCCCAGGCCGCCGTGCCCAACGGCGGCGGTGGCTTTCGCCGCATCTGGCACGCCTACCTCGACGACCAGACGCCGCCCCACCTGATCGCCGCGTTCACCAGCGCGCTGGCCAGCGACGAGCCCGTACAACGCGGCATGTACGACGTGCCGCACACCCACCTGGTCACCCAGGAACAGCGCGGCCCGCAGGGCGAGCAGCTCGCCACCGCGCACGAGGCCCGGCTCAAAGCCATCCGCGCAGCCGCCCGAAAAGCCCGCCGCACCGCCGCGCTGACCACGCGAGGCGGCCCGCCTCCCGCCGCGGTTCCCTCTGCCGCTGCCCGAAGCCGGTGAACACAGCCGGGCAGCCCCACCCGTCCGGCTCCCCGTCCCGGGCCCGCGATCCCCCAGGACCCCGCCTTGCCCACGTACACACCGCCCGCACACGCCCACCAGCTCTACCTGAACCAACTCGCCCTGTACCTCCGCGACAGCAGGCTCATCCACGCCCGGTGGGCCACCTACTCACACGAGCACCGCGACCCCGACACGGGCCGACCCGACGACGACGTTGCCTACAACCGCCGACAGGCCCAACGGGACTCGGACCTCCTGTCCGCCTTCGGCACGGTGTACTACCACGCCGACACCCTGGCGGACGCCGCGCAGCAGCAGCTCGACCAACTGCCCGACTCCGAGCAGACGCGGCACTTCGCCGGGCAGCTTCGACAACTGCGCACCAGCACCCAGCAGCTGTACGCCGTGCACCGCCGTTGGATCGACCATCGCGACGCCCTGCCGGACGGCCCCGGGGGCACGGCGCACGAAGCGCTGCTCACTGAGTCCTACGCCGAAGCCCGGCCCCACCTCGACCGATGGGCCGACCACGGCCAGGCCGTCCTCGACATCAACGCCCTGGCCCGCGAGCAGTCCGGCCCCCACACCGCACCGCTCGCTGCCACGCGCGAGGACCAGCTGAACGCCGCTCCCGCCACACCCCCGCCAGCGCCCCGCGCCGCCTCCCCCACCGGCCGGATCCGCTGACCGAGCCGGGCGGCACGTCCGCCCGGCGCACCGCCCCCATCCGTCTTCCGTCTGAGAGCGCTCTTGCCCCCACCTGCCCAAACGCCCGATGCGATCCACCGCGAGCGCCTCCACCAGCTCGCCGCCTTCCTGCGCGAAAGCGAGCAGATCCTCGCCGACTTCGACGCCTGGCGAGAGGAGCACAGCGACCTCGACGGCTGGCCCCTCGACGACAACGAACACAGCCGCCATGCCGTCAAACGCGACGCGGACACCTGGCGGTCCTTCAACCGCGTCCGCTCCTTCGCCAAGGAACTGCTGGCCACCGCCGAGGTACAGGTGCAGCAGCTCAACCCCGCGCACATCCAGTCACGCTGGCCCTGGCAGCTGGGCGTCCTCGACTACGCCCTCAAGCAACTCGGCACGCTGCAGCACGAATGGCTCGAAGCCCGCGACGCACTGCCCCCGACCGCCCGGCCGGGCAGCTTCGCCTACGACGACGCGCTCGCCGAACGCAACGAGGAAGCCTGGTCCTACCTCGACGACTGGTCCAGCCACGGCAAGGCCCTCCTCGAAATCCAGGCCGCCGCCCAGGACCTCCCGCCGCGCTCACCGGCTCTGACCTCAGCCACAACGCACGCCCGCCCCGCGGCTCCCGCCGCGGCGCCGTCCTCCGTGGCCCGGAGGTAACCGGCGTGCCGCACGACATCGACGTGGTGCTGGTCACGCCCCGATACCTCGCCGGCCTCGGCGACCCGGCCTGGGTCACCGTCCCGCTCCACCGCGCCTGCGACTGGAGCACCGCCGAGGATCCCCTGATGCCCCGGGTCATCCTCACCAGCCCCGACCAGCGCGCCCAGCTGCGCCTGGAGCCAACCCCGGACTTGGCCAAACCATGGTGGTCCCTACGCCACGCCAGCAACGGCGACCAGCGCGCCTGGTCGGTGACCTTTGACGCCGCTACCCCCGTCGAAATCATCGCCGCCGTCACCGACGCCCTCACCGATCCCAGCGGACCACCACCCGCAGCGGGCGACCCCTACGAGCCGCTGCGCGCGGCGGGCTGGCATGCCCCTCGCCACCACGGCGGTCTTCTCTCGCCCGAGGGCATGGCCGCGCCCGACAGCCTGGCCCGCGTCGACCGCACGACCCACGAAGGGCGCACCACCAGCTGGATCGTCGAGACCTCCGTCCACCAACTCCCCGCGGTCTGGCGCGCGTACCTGGACGGCAACACCCCGCCGCACCTGGTCTCGGCGCTCTTCCGCGCGCTCGCCGACGAAACCCCCCTCGTGCGCGAACCGCACCGCGTACCGAACCTGGCCTGCACCCAGGGCCGTACCAGCACCCGCCAGGTGAGCGCCGAGGCCGTCGCCTTCGCGCTGGAACACCGCACGGCCGCCCTCGCCCAACGACGCGCCCCTTCACCGTCGGCGACGCCGACGTCCCCGCCGCACGTGCCGAAGCCACGCCGGGCCCGCTGACCGGTCACCACCCCCACTCCCCTCTGGAACTGCCCTCTTGCCCCAGCCCTCCTCCAACCAGTCCACCGACGCCACGGACATCGCCTTCAAGATCCTTCTTGGGGCCATCGCCGTCGCGGTCCCCCTGTCCAATCTCGCCTGGCTCGGCGGCCAGATCACCGCCTGGGCCACCGACTCCGGGCCCGGCGCCCCCTACCAGCCCGTTCAGGCCCTCCTGCACCCCGACCAGCTCTGGCCGGACCTGGGAGAAACGTCCCTTCTGATCGGCACGCGCATCCTGCCCGGCGCCGTACTGCTCGCCCTCGGTATCACCGCCGCCGTGCTTTACAAGCGGCACAAGGGCACCAGCGGCGGGCGCAAGAAGCGCATCGACGGCATGGCCAAGCACACGGACATCGAGCCGCTGATGTCCAAGGCCATCACCTCCAAGGCCCGCTCGCTGCGCCCGAGTCTGAAGGACGCCAAGCACATCGACGCCCGTGACACCGGCATCCTCCTGGGCAATCTCCAGGGCACGAAGCACGAGGTGCGCATGGGGTACGAGGACGTCGCGGTCGCGATCATGGCGCCGCGCTCCGGCAAGACCACCTCGCTGGCGATCCCCTCCATCCTCAACGCGCCCGGCCCGGTCCTGCTGACCTCCAACAAGGCGGCGGGCGATGCCTTTACCGCCACGCTCGACGCGCGGACGGCGGTCGGCCGGACCTGGTCGATGGACCCGCAGCAGATCGCCCACGCCCAGCGCGAGATGTGGTGGAACCCCCTGGCCACCGCCAAGACCCTCGACGGGGCGGGCAGGCTCGCCGGCCACTTCCTCGCCGCAAGCGTGGACGCGAGCCAGCAGGGCGACTTCTGGTCCAAGGCCGGATCCAACATCCTCTCCCAGCTGTTCCTCGCCGCCGCCCTGGACGAGCGCCCCATCACCGACGTGATGCAGTGGCTGGCCTTCCCCGCCGACCGCACGCCGCTGGACATCCTGCGCGACCACGGCTTCGCCGCCGTCGCCTCTCAGCTCAAGGGCACCGTCGAGGGCCCGCCGGAAACCCGCGACGGTATCTACGAGACCGCGAGGCAGTACGCCGCCGCACTGCTGAATTCGGAGATCGCCGCGTGGGTGACCCCGCAGAAGGACGTCGAGGAGTTCCGGCCGGAGGCGTTCGTCACCTCGACCGACACCCTGTACCTGCTCTCCAAGGACGGCGGAGGAGGCGCCAGCGCCCTGATCGCCGCGTGCGCGGACTCCGTGATGCGGGCCGCGACCGCCCAGGCCGAGCGCGCCGGCGGGCGCCTGGACCCGCCGATGCTGGCGATCCTGGATGAGGCCGCGAACGTGTGCAAGATCAGTGACCTTCCGGACCTGTACTCCCACCTGGGCAGCCGCGGGATCATCCCCATCACGATTCTGCAGAGCTACCGCCAGGGCCAGAAAGTCTGGGGGGACGCCGGGATGGACGCCATGTGGTCCGCCTCCACGATCAAGGTGATCGGCTCCGGCATCGATGACCCGGACTTCGCCGACAAGCTCTCCCGGCTGATCGGCGACCACGACGTCGAGACCACCTCCACCTCGCACTCGGAGTCCGGCAAGTCCACGTCGGTGTCGATGCGGCAGGAGCGGATCCTGGCCGCCGACGCCATCCGCGCCCTGCCCAAGGGCACCGCGCTCGCGTTCGCCACCGGCATGCGCGCCGCGATGCTCGACCTGCGCCCCTGGTATCTCGAGCCCGGCGCCGACGAGCTGTCCGCCGCCTCCGCCCGCGCGTCCAAGGGCATCACCGAGCGAGCCGTCGCCAAGGCCACCCCGCAGCAGTCCGACTTCGGCACCGCCGCGTAGACCTCGCCCTTCTCCCTCAACCGCTCGGCTTCACGCGCCGTCCATCCCGATCTGCGCACCGCCCGTCAGCACACCTAGAACCGCCTATGACACAGATCCACGAAGTCCCCGACGACTGGAACCCCCGCCATCGCTGCTGTCTGGAATGCGGCAACAGTGACCCCGAGGTCACGCTGCAGGCCATCACCCACCCCGCAACGAACCAGCAGGCCCTCGCCTGCACCAGGCACATCGCGGAAGTTGACGCCGTCCTCGATTCCTTCGCATCCGCGCCGCACCCTCCGGCGGAGCCGCCGATGCTCACCACCGCGCCGGCGCCGTCCTCCGCACGCGCCCCTCGATACCGCTCCCGGGCATGACCGAGCCACCCGCCGACGCGCTGCTGTTCGAGGTGCCGCCACCGCCGACGCCCGTGGAGCGTCTGCTCGCCCTCGCCGGCCACTACACCCAGCACAACGACATGCTCGACCTGCTGCTCGCCGACAGCGCCCAGCCCGATCCGGCGACGCACGTCGCCGCTGCACAGGGCCTGGCCGCTGAGACCCTCGCCGTCATCCAGGCCATACGCGATGAACGGCTCTATGACAGCGCCGAGTTGTCCGACGCCGTCGTCCGGCTCAAGCAGCTCGCCTACCTGAGCACGGCCTCCGCCGGTCATGGCCCCCAGCTGGCCCGCGAGCTGACCGCGCTGGCCCCCGAAGCCGTGCTGGACAGCGCGACGCGTGTTGCCGGGGAGATGCGGCGAAGGCGCTTGAGCAACGCCCCAGCGCCTGATGAATCGTTCTCCGCCGCGCAGCACACGGCTCTGCACGAGATCGCCCGCGGCCACGTCGTGGTCACGGGTTCCGCCGACCGGAGTTACGTCCATCACCGCACGGCACGCGTACTGATCAGCACGCTGCGGTCCCTGGAAGCCAAGGACCTCATCGCCCGCAAGGCCAAGTCCGCCGCACCCGCCTATATCGGGGGACCGCCCCAGGACCGCGTGCACCTCACCCCCACCGGAGCCACGGTCCTCGTCACCGTCCTCACCCTGCCCCCGGCCGCCCCAGCGGGCCCCTCACCCCGCCCCGTGACCAGCACGCAGACGGCCACCCGAAGCCGCTGACCCCTCCCGGAGCCCCATGCCCACACCCGACCTGAACGAACAGATCCAGCAACTCCGCTCCCTGGCCCAGGAATTCGAGGAACTGCACGACCGCGTGCGCGACCTCTCCTACTCCCCGGGTACGGACGCGCTGCACCAGATCACTCCGCTCCTGCTCAAGGCCCAGGAACTGACCGCCACCGCACTCGGGCGCCTGACGGCGCTGGACAACAGCGCGTACACGAGCCTCACCGGCAGCCGCGCGGGCCTGGAAGCTCTGTCCGCCACCGTCGCCGGCGCTTCCCTGGCCTGCACCGACCTCGCCGAGGCCATCTCCGCCAACCCGTACGAGGGAGCGCCCTTCGACGGGTATCCGGCCGACGACGCCCAGGTCCGCGCGGCTCGCCATGCCGACGCCATCCCCCGCATGAACGGCCACCTCAAGGACGCCGCCCTGCAGCTCGACGTGGGGGCGACCGCCTGCCTCTACCTTGCCACCAGCATCACCAACAGCCTTCCGGCAGCCGCACCCCGCCCACCGCATGCCTCTCAGCGCCAGGCCGTGCCCCGGCTGAACGACACCCAGTACAAGGCGCTGAAGTCACTGGCCCAGGCCGGCGGGCAGCTCTCTGAAGGTGCTCGAAAGGGCATGTCTCGCGTCGTCACCAAAGACGGGTCCCGGATCACCGCCGCCACCTTCCGGGCCCTCGCCAAGCGCGGCCTGGTCACCACCGACACGAGCAAGTCCTTGCTCGTCGGCCAGGAGATCGCGGTCACCGAGCAGGGACAACGCTCCCTGGCCCAGCACCGCCCGGCCTTCCTCTCCACCACAGCGGCGGTGCCGACGCCCAAGACGCCCGTGGCGCAGGCACCACGCCGATGACGGACGCCGCCCCTGCGGACCTGGACCCGCTCCATACACCCGTACGCCGCGACCGGCGAGGCACATCCCCCACGGTTCCCACCCACCTGCGCCCAGCACCGTCGCCACTGAAGGCGCCCCGCACCGATTGGAGTCCTGAGTTCCCCCGATGACCGCCCAACTCTCCCCGCCCGAGGCGCTGCTGGCACTCGCCGACGACTACAACCGTCACAACGACGCCCTCAACTCCCTGGCCATCATGGAAATCAACGGCACCAGCCCTGCCACCGCGGTCAGCAAGCAGATCCCCCGAACCCAGCACCTGGCCAACTCAGCACTCCACATCGTCGACGCGCTGAACCACCAGCGGATGTACCACAGCCCCGGCATCCGCTCGTCCTACGCACGCATCCGGCAGCTCGCGCATCTCGCCCTGGACGCGGCCGATCACCTCCTGGACGCCGAGGACATCCTCGACGACGCCCGCGTGGGCGCCCCCAGCGAGGACGGCCCACCCCTGACGCCCCAGGAAGCCCGATCCGAGGTGCGAGACCGCCTCGTCCTCGTACGGGACCTGACCGCCCTCGGCGCCGACGACGCCCTGGCCACTGCGGAACTCCTGGTCACCGAGATGCGGCGCCAGCGCCTCCTGCCCAACGACCAGCTGCTCGACCTCTCGCCCGCGCAGCACACCGCCCTGCGCGCCGTCGCCCAAGGCCAGGTGACGATCGACCGCCACGACGACAAGCCCAGGGTCAGCCGCGACGATCTCCGGATCAGCATCAGCACCATCCGCTCCCTGGAAACACGCGGGCTCGTCGGCCGCGAGGAGACCCCACGGATCCTGCACGACGAACGCGTTCACCTCACCACCGACGGCTGCCGCACCCTGGCGGCCAGCTTCGGCCATGTGCGGCCCCCAGCCCTGACGACCGCCCGCCCGGTACAGCCCAAGGCCGCCTCCGCGCCCGCGCGCTCCCGCTGACACACGGCCCGACCTGCGCCTGCCACGTCCCAGTCGTGCGGCCCCGCCCTCTCGCTCCGTCTGGAGATCCATACGCTCCCCGCTCACCCGACCCCGTACCAACTGGCCCGCGCCCTGGCCGACATGATCACGCCCGACATCGCCATCCGTGACGTCCTCATCGGCTACAGAACCCGCCCGCGGGTCGCCTCCCATTTCGGCCACCGCAGTGGCGGCGGGCCCATCCACCACTACCTCGCCACGCTGCACCCCCAGCTCTACGGCCCGACTGCGGACCACGGTCCGCCACCGACCGACCTGGACGAACTGCGGCTGTGGGCCCTCACCCACGCCGGTGAACATCAGCAGAAGGCTGCCCTCGACCGCCTCGCCGCCCAGTTGCCTCATACGACCCAGCTCCTGAAGCCACCGCTGCACGAGCCCTCTTTACCGGCACCCACCCGCGCCTGGCTGCAAGACGCCGACCGATCGATACGCCAACTCGCCAGCCAGATCCACCGCGTGAGCCCCGCCTTCGCCACGCCCCACGCCCTGCCGGAGCACACGTCCCCGACCACGGCGGCGCCCGGCCCCGACCCTGCTCCGCAGGACATCACCCGAGCCCTCGCCGACTTCATCTCGCCGGACATCGCGCCGGACGACGTCCTGCTCAGCTTCCGCCCGCACCCGCGCACCGGCGGACGCTTCACCACGCGGGAAGCGACCGCGACGGCCTTCGGCTCACTGCTGCACGCCAGGCTTCACGGCCTGGAAGCCGCAGCCGCTGCACGACCGGAGGCGTGGGAGGAGCTGAACCGGTCCCCGCACACCGCAGCCGGCCAGCAGGCAGCAGCCCTCGTCCGGCTCTCCAACCAGCTGCACAGCGCAGGCGACATCCTCACCTGGGCCCAGCACTGGTCCCACTGGCACCGGCTGCCCCGCGACATTCACACCCAACTGGGCAGCGCCGCCACCACGGTGCGCGAACTCGCCGACGGCATCAGCAAGATCCCTGCGGCTCCCGGCGCCGCCCTGGCAGCAACGCCCGCGCTCGTGCCGCCCGCCGCACCGTCTCCGGCACCCCCACGGCGCTGACCCTCCCTCCTTTCCCCTGCCTCATCCCTCAAGGACGCACCATTCCCGACTCCGAATCCCCCGCCTTCAAGTGCATTTCTCTCGGTGCTGGAGTTCAATCCAGCGCCATGCTCGCCCTGTCCGCCAAGGGCCTCCTCCCCCGGGTCGATTACGCAATATTCGCCGATACCGGCTGGGAACCCCAGGCCGTTTATCGGCACCTCGACCGACTGGAGCGGGACATAGCCGCACCAGCCGGAATCCCCATCCTGCGCGTCTCCTCCGGGAACATCAGAAAGGACGCACTCGACCCGCAACACCGCTTCGCCTCAATGCCTTTGTACATCCTGAATAAGGACGGCAAGCCCGGGATGACCAGGCGCCAATGCACTGGCGAGTACAAAATCAAGCCACTGAAGAAGAAGGTGCGTGAACTCCTCGGGTACCCCTATCCGGCGCGCATCCCGAGAGACGTCTATGTGGAGCAGTGGGTCGGCATTTCGACCGATGAATTCCACCGAGCCAAGGACTCGGACGTCAAATACATGCGCAACCGCCATCCGCTCATCGACATGGGCTGGTCAAGGACCGACTGCGTGAGGTACTTGACGTCACTCGGGCTAGCGGACACACCCAAATCGAGCTGCCTGGGATGTCTTATGTGGAATCGGCTGGGGCTAGCTTGGAACCATGGTCGATGTCCCATGGGGCAAGTTCCCCAACCTGGCAGAGGATCAAGAAGCCCGCAGGTGGTTGCAGTTCATGGCGAACATCGCCAAACACGATCGACGCGTACGGCCGCGCGGTGGACGACCATCTGCGGTTCTGCGCCGCGGAGGGTACGGAACCGTTGTACGCGAAGGCGGACACGGTGGCGGCGTGGATCGGGGAGATGCTGGAGCGCCCACCTGGCCGACCGCGGCGGAAGGGTGCGAGTCGGGCGGGTCCGGGACTGGCGAACGCGACGGTGCAACAGCGACTCGTGGCAGTCCGATCTTTCTACGAGTTCCTGGTGGAGGACGGACTGCGCGAGCGGAACCCGGTTCGGCGCGGGCAGGCGGGCAGACGGGGGCGCCGACCCAAGCGAGGTCTGGTGCGACGCATCGAGCAGGCGCCATGGATACCGACGGAGGCCGATTGGCAGCGGATCCTGGAGGCGGCTCGTGCCGAGCCGCTGCGGAACCGCCTGATGGTCTCGCTCGCCTACGACGGTGCTCTGCGTCGTGAGGAACTCGTCCAACTTTCCGGGGACGACTTCGATCCCGCCTACAGCCTGATCCGGCTGAGGGCGGAGACAACGAAGTCCAAGCGGTCGCGGGAAGTCGCCTACGGCGAGGCGACCGGGCGGCTGTTCATGGCCTACCTGGCCGAGCGACGCAGTTCGGTCGGCAGGGTCGGCGGGCCGCTACTGCGGTCGACGTCGAACCGGAACCCGTGCGGTCCGCTCGGAGCGTCGAGCTGGTCGAAGATCGTGGAACGTCTCAGCAGTACGTCGGGCGTCAGCCGCCTGTCCACGCACACGTTTCGGCATCTGCGGCTGACGGACCTGGCCCGCGCCGACTGGACCATCGACCAGATCGCCCAGTACGCCGGCCACCGCGACCTGGCCACGACCATGCGCTACATCCACCTGTCCGGCCGTGAGCTCGCAGCACGCTTCCACCGGGCCAACACCACCCTCCACGCCGACCGCGAGCGGCTTCTGGCCCGTCTTCTGGAGACACCGTGAACCACACCTCCGGCCACCGGCTGACCATGCACCTGTTGCCCGACCTGATACCTAAGGAGGTCACCGCGCTGGAGCACATCGCCCCGTTGAATGCGATGCACGCCCGGGCGGCGGCGGATCTGGCCCGGCTGATCATCCCGATCGACAAGGTCACCGAAGCCTGGGATCCGGGTAAGGCAAGCTCGGCGCGGTTTCGTCTACTGAAGGAGGTCCACCGTCAGCAGAGGCCGTACTGGGCCTGGGACGAGGCGGCCTGGGCCCAGGCCGCGGCCGAGGCGGGGGACTTCCGGTTCCATGTGGTGGCCCTGGGTCATCAGCTCGGTGGCCACCACCGCCTGCACGGCACCGCCGGCATCACCAGCCTGGCCCGGCTCGCGGACCTCGTGTTCGGCCCGCAGGCCATCCAGCCTGCGGTGGACGCCATCACCGAGACCCTGACCGCCTGGCGGAACTCCACTCACCTGCTGCCCTGGCAGGTCCGCAACACGACCATCGACGTGCTGCTGACCAACAACAGCCCTCACCTGGAGGATCTGCGCGAGCCCCTTTTGGAGGACCTGCTGGAGCACTACCGCGCCACCGGCGCGACGGGCCGCCGCCGGGGCTTGTTCAAGATCTCCCGGGTCCTGGCCGACAAGGGGATCATCTCCTCGCCTCTGCGCACCAACCAGGACAAGGCCGGACCGGAAGCCGCGGCCCTGGCCACAGTCCCGCCGCCGTGGCGGGATACGGCCCTGCGGTGGATGCGGCTGGTCACCCACGAGCCCGGGACGAAGCGGTCGATGCTCTCGGCCATCCTGGTCGCCGGCCGCTGGGCCGCCGAGAAACACCCCAAGGCCGTCGCGCCCGAGCACTGGACGCGTGACATCGCGGCCGAGTACATCGCCGACACGATGACCGCGAACGTCGGTCAGTGGGCCGGGCACAGCCGCAACCGCTCCCGCTTCGGACAGCCGCTGAGCCCGCGCGGGAAGGCGACCCGGATCGACAGCGTCCGCGGCTTCTTCAACGACCTGATCGAATGGGAGTGGATCAAGCCGAGGTTCGACCCGCGGCAGGTGCTGAGCATGCCGCTGTCACTGCGCGCCCTGATGGGCCCCAACCCGCGGATCATCGACGACGCGACCTGGGCCAAGCTCATGGCCGCCGGGCTGACGCTGAACAGCGAGGACCTCAAGCCCTACGGCACCCCGCGAGCCCGCTCGGCGGGCTGGCAGGCCACCTACTACCCGATCGAAATGGTCCGGGCCATGGTCGGTGTCTGGCTGTTTGCCGGCTGCCGCATAGACGAGCTGCGCCGCCTCGACCTGGAGTGCATCACCTGGGACGAAGGAACCGACGAACGGACCGGCGAGACGTACCCGATCTGCCTGCTGCACATCCCGCAGAACAAGACCAGCGGGCCGTTCGCCAAGCCCGTCGACCCGCTGGTCGGGGAACTGATCGACGCCTGGAAGCTGGTCCGCTCGCCCCAGCCCGACCTGGCGGACCGCAAGACCGGCCTGCCGCGCCAGCACCTGTTCTGCCACCGCGGCCAGCTGGTGGGCAACGCCTACCTCAACGAGAACATCATCCCGGCCCTCTGCCAGAAGGCCGGCATCCCAACGGAGGCTCCCGCGGCGCCCTCACCAGCCACCGGGCCCGCAGCACCATCGCCACCCAGCTCCTCAACGCCCGCGACCCCCTCACCCTCGGCGACCTGCAGCAATGGCTCGGCCACAAGCACCCGGCCAGCACCCGCTACTACGCCAAGATCCTCCAGCGGACCCTGACCGCCGCCTACCGGAAGGCCGACTACTTCGCCCGCAACGTCCGCACCATCGAGGTCCTCATCGACCGCGACAGCATCCTCACCGGCGCCGCTGCCGGTGGCGAACAGCCCTGGAAGTACTACGACCTCGGCGACGGCTACTGCAGCTACGACTTCTTCGCCAAGTGCCCCCACCGGATGGCGTGCGCCCGCTGTCCCTTCTATGTCCCCAATGAGTCCACCAAGGGCCAGCTCCTCGCCGTCAAGGACGGCATCAACACCATGCTCGAACAGCTCGACCTGACCGACGACGAGCGCGAGGCTCTCGAGGGAGACCGTGACGCGGTCACGGCCCTCACCCAACGGCTCGCCGACATCCCCACCCCCGCCGGCCCGACCCCGAATGAGCTCGGGACCGACAGCGCCTTCATCCCCCTCACCTCGCTCATGGGCACGGTTCCGGCACGCGCCGATGAGCGAGAGGAGTGAAGCCTCGGGCAGGAAGCGACAAGCAGGAAGCTCAGCTCCGGGAGTCGTTGGCCATGGCCTTCCGCACGCCGTACACGGCAGCCCCGAGTACGAGGACAGCGGCACCGGAGACCACCGAGACCACCGGCAGGGCGAAGGCGAGGGCCCCGCACCCTGCGAGACCGACGACGGGCACGAGACGGGGCGGCCGTCCCTCTCCAGGGGTGAGCGTCCACGCGGCCGCGTTGGCGACGGCGTAGTAGGCCAGCACCCCAAAGGACGAGAAGCCGATCGCGCCCCGCACATCAACCGTCGCGGCCAGGACGGCGACCACGGCACCGACGACCAGTTCGGCACGGTGCGGCACCTGGAAACGGGGGTGGACCGCCGCCAGCGCGTGCGGCAGGTGCCGGTCCCGGGCCATGGCCAAGGTGGTGCGCGAGACCCCCAGGATCAGCGCGAGAAGCGACCCCAGCGCGGCGACGGCCGCCCCGACACGCACCACCGGGGCCAGCCCCGGGACGCCGGCGGCACGTACTGCCTCGGCGAGCGGCGCGGCACTCTGGGCGAGGCGGTCCGGTCCCAGCACCGCGAGCACGCCCACGGCGACAGCCGCGTAGACGACGAGGGTGATGCCCAGCGCGAGAGGGATCGCGCGGGGAATCGTGCGGGCTGGGTCCCGAACCTCTTCGCCGAGTGTGGCGATCCGGGCGTAACCGGCGAAGGCGAAGAACAGCAGACCGGCCGCCTGGAGCGTCCCGCCGACAGTCATATCCGCGCCGATGTCCAGGCGCGCGAAGTCGGCGGTGTCACTGGTCAGGCAGACGGTCACCACGGCGGCCAGGACCGCGAGAACGACAGCGACGATGACACGGGTCAGCAACGCTGACTTCTGCACGCCGCTGTAGTTGAGGGCGGTCAGCGCCACCACTGCGGCGACTGCAACCGCGTGCGCCTGGTCCGGCCACGCATAGAAACCGACGGTCAGAGCCATCGCCGCGCAGGACGCGGTCTTCCCGACCACGAACGCCCAGCCGGCCAGATAGCCCCAGAAGTCGCCCAGACGCTCACGGCCGTAGACATAGGTCCCCCCGGACTGCGGGTAGCGGGCGGCCAGCCGGGCCGATGACGTGGCGTTGCAGTACGCCACGATCGCGGCCAGCGCCAGAGCGAGGAGGAGTCCGGAACCGGCGGCGTCGGCTGCCGGGGCGAACGCGGCGAAGATCCCGGCCCCGATCATCGACCCCAGGCCGATCATCACCGCGTCGGACACCCCCAGGCGGCGCTTCAGCTCACCCGAGCCCGTCGAGGCCCCCACCGTGTTCATCGCTTACTCCTCCACTGCACCAGCCGTCGATCTCGGCGCACGGTAGCCGAAGAAGGTGTCCAGCAGGGGTGGCCGGACCGCAGCCCCTCACCGAGACCAGGCCGGTCAAGATCCCGACGGCTGCACCGCACTGGGCAAGGCCAGCAACAGCCCAGCAATTCCAGGCCCTATAGAGCGGCCTGCACACATCACTAGAAAGGTCACAACACTGTCTCGATTCTCAATAACTTGTCCATTTCACGGAAACGCGCAATGGAGATCCATCCGGGACTCCTCGCCGCAGGAGTGGGCGGACGTGGTGGCCTTCGATGCGGCCATCCGGAAGGGAAATGCACGCGCCAACGCCACCGGCAACCGGCTACTGGGCGAGGCGTTCCTCCACCGCTCGCGCGTGCCGCTCGACCAGGCGCCGATCGACCATGTCACCGCCGCCGAATGGGCCGCCCTCCAACAGGAACTCGGCGACAGTGAAGCAGACGCCCAGGAGTTGGAAGACGGCGTTATCGACGGCTGCTCCCCATGGGCCTGCCGCGGTGAAGTCGAGCCGGTCCAGGACGATTTCGGGCTGGCCGCTTGATACTCGACCTGTTCGCCGGTCCCGGGGGATGGAGCCAGGCCCTGACCGTGCTCGGCGTGCGGGACGTGGGCCTGGAATGGGACGAGTGGGCGTGCAAAACCCGTGCAGCGGCAGGGCAGTTGACGATCCGCACCAATGTCGCCGCCTATCCTCTCTGGCCGTTCCTCGGCAGGATCACCGGGCTGATCGCGAGCCCGCCGTGCCAGGCATGGTCGATGGCCGGCAAACGCCTCGGGCTCGTCGACCAGCCCCTGGTCCACCAGGCCGTCGCCGATCTCGCTCAGGGCCGGGACACCCGCGCCAAGCTGCTCGCCGCCTGCCGTGACGAACGCTCCCTGCTCGCCGCCGAACCCATGCGCTACCTGCACGCCCTGCACCAGCACGGCCAGCCGGAGTGGGTCGCGATGGAAGAGGTCCCCGACGTGCTGCCCCTGTGGCGCCAGTACGCCGCGATCCTGCGGACCTGGGGGTACTCGGTCTGGACGGGAGTCTTGAACGCGGCCGACTACGGAGTGCCGCAGACGAGGAGGCGGGCGATCCTGCTCGCCTCGCGCACGCGGACCGCCGCGCCGCCGCCGCCCACACACGCCAAACTCGCCGAGCCCGACTCGCTGTTCGGTCCAGGCCGCGCCCGCTGGATATCCATGGCCGAAGCCCTGGGCTGGGGCGCCACCGACCGTCCCGTACCCACCGTCTGTGCCGGAGGCGGACCCGGTGGCGGGCCCGAACCCTTCCCCTCCGGCTCCCGCAAGACCCTCAGCGACGCCCGCGACCGCGGCACCTGGAAACCGCACCCGCCCGCCAACTCGGCCGTCGCTGTGGCGGATGGCCGGGGAGCGAGGGCCGTCCACGCTGAGCACCCCACCGCCCCCGTGATGCCCACGGCGTGGCGCTGGACCCTGCGCAACAACAACCAGGCCAATGCCACCGTCCGCACCATCGACGAGCCGGCCGGAACCCTGTTCTTCGGCCACCGGGCCAACGAGTGCGTGTGGCAGGCCGAGCCGGTCGACCCCACACCACCGGGCACCGACCCGGCCCTCGATCCGATCCGGATCACCGCCGCCGAGGCCGGCATCCTGCAGACCTTCCCCGCCGACTACCCCTGGCAAGGCAACAAGGGCCAGATCTTCAGCCAGGTCGGCAACGCGGTCCCGCCCCGGCTCGCAGCCCACCTGCTGGCACCGCACCTCGGCAAGTCCCTCACCCCCGACGACTTCACCCTGGCCGCCTAATGCCCCATTCCCCCTCCGACGAGAACGACGACCTGGACGGCCTTCCGCCGCCCCCACCCGTGCACTACGCCGAACAATCCCTGCTCGGCGCCCTCCTACTGGAGCCCCACCGCCTCGACAAGATCGAGCCCCTGGATCCGGGCCACTTCTCCAACCACACCCACGGCGAACTGTTCCGCGCCATGCGCACGGCGCCGGCCCCCGACGCCGAGCAACACCGCACGAGCCCGGCCTGGCTGAACACCGTCCTGAACGCGGCCCGCCCTCACGCTCCCGGGCTGACCGCTTCCTACCTGCACACCCTCATCCAGGTCTGCCCCTGGCCCAAGCACGCGGCCACGTACGCCCGGATGATCCGCGCCGACCACGCCCGCCGCAGTCTGCGCATGCACGCCGAGCGCCTGGCCCAGACCGCGGTGGACGCCACCCTGCCTCACCGCGCGAAGGCCACCGTCCAGCAGGCCGACACCCTCGCCCGGTTCCTGGACGACCTCTCCGGCCGCTTCGCCGCGCACCCCGGTTCCCTGCCTCGCACCGCGCTGCCGCCGGCACCCGCCAGGGACACGAGCGAGGAAGCCCTCGACGAGGAACGCCTCCTGATCGCCACCGCGACCGCGTACCCCGCCGAGACCGGTCAGATGCGCTGGCTCGTTTCCGAAGACTTCGCGTTCCCCTTGCACGGGACGCTGTGGCAGTGCCTCACCGCGCTCACGCACCGCGGCGATGCCGTCGACCCGATCACCGTGCTCTGGGAGGCCCAGCACCGCGGTCTGCTCGCACACGACATCGCCCCCGCCGACCTGCTGACCCTGCTCTCCACGCCGGTCGGCTCACCCGAACACTGGGGCGAGAAGGTCCTGCAGCGCGCTCTGCTCACCCGCGCGCAGACCGTCGCCGTCAGCATCGCCGCCTTCACCGACGATCCGGCCAACAGTCCCCACCAGCTGATCACCGGCAGCCGGCGGGCTCTGGCCGACCTCACCGCCATGCGCTCCCGCTGGCAGCAGGCCACCAGCCCAGCAGTACCGCGTACCGCCCGCCCGGCCCGAACCCCGGCTGCCCCTCGGGCCGGGCCGCCGCCGCGGATCGCCCCCACCCCCGTCCGAGCCACCCGCTAGAACCCCCCGGCCGGGGGGCCCCCGCGCTCGGCCCGCGGCGCCGGGGACACCCCCACTTCCCGCCACCCCCGCCCCCCCCCCCACGAACGAACCCCGCGGCCCCCCCCCCACCCCCCCCGCCCGCGCCGGGG
>NZ_JBHYIG010000191.1:0-19211 GCF_042740015.1 Streptomyces sp. NPDC059037 | reverse complement strand
GCATGGGGACCCGGCGTGCAGGGCTGGGAATCCCTCGGCGGCATCTGCCAGGGCACACCCACCGCCGTGTCCTGGGGGCAGAACCGTCTGGATCTCTTTGTGGTCGGCACGGACTCCGCGCTCCATCACAAGTGGTGGGACGGGAACGCATGGGGCCCCAGCGTGCAGGGCTGGGAATCCCTCGGCGGCATCTGCCAGGGCACACCCACCGCCGTGTCCTGGGGCACCGACCGCCTCGACCTCTTCGTGGTCGGCACGGACTCCGCGCTGCACCACAAATGGTGGGACGGCAGCGCGTGGGGCCCCAGCGTCAAGGGCTGGGAATCCCTCGGCGGCATCTGCACGAGTCCACCGGCGGCCGTCTCCTGGGAGCCCAACCGCCTCGACCTGTTCCTCACGGGCACGGACTCCGCTCTTCACCACAAGTGGTGGGACGGGAAGGCGTGGGGGCCGAGCGTCACGGGCTGGGAGTCGCTCGGCGGGACCCTGACGAGCTTCACGGACTAGGGCCTGTCCGGCGGCTCATGGCCGGCCTGTCCGGCAGATCACGGCCGGGTCACTCCTCGTGCTTGGCCCGGCTCGGCTGCACCCGCTTCGGCTCACCCGGCATCTTCGGGTACTCGGGCGGGTACGGCATGTCGCCGAGCCCCCGGTCGCGCTCGTCGCGGTCGGCCTGTTCGAGGAGCGCGTCGAGCGAGAAGGCGTGCTTCTCCATGTCCGCGTGCACATCGCCCACTTGGGCATACCGGTGCGGCATCGAGGCGATGTCGAAGTCCTGCGGGACGGCGTCGTCGATCTCGTCCCAGCGCAGGGGCGCCGAGACGGGCGCGTTCGGGCGGGGGCGGACCGAGTAGGCGGAGGCGATGGTGCGGTCGCGGGCGGTCTGGTTGAAGTCGACGAAGATCCGCTCGCCCCGATCCTCCTTCCACCACGCGGTGGTGACCGCGTCCGGCATGCGCCGCTCCAGCTCACGGCCACAGGCGATCACGGCACGCCGCACGCCGGTGAAGTTCCACCGCGGCTCGATGGGCACGAAGACGTGGATGCCGCGCCCGCCGGACGTCTTGGGCCACCCTTGCAACCCGAACTCATCAAGGACAGACCGGAGTTCATGCGCGGCGCGCACCGCGTCCGCGTAGTCGGTGCCGGGCTGCGGGTCCAGGTCGATGCGGAGTTCGTCGGGGTGGTCGGGGTTGTCACGGCGTACCGGCCAGGGATGGAAGGTGAGGGTGTTGAACTGCGCGGCCCAGACGACGGCGGCGATCTCCGTGGGGCAGATCTCGTCGGCGGTGCGGCCGCTGGGGAAGGCGATGGTGCCGGTGGGGATCCAGTCGGGGAGGTTCTTGGGGGCGCGCTTCTGGTAGAAGAACTCGCCGGTGACGCCTTCCGGGAAGCGCTGGAGCGTGGTGGGCCGGTCCCGCAGGGCACGGACGATCCCGTCGCCCACCGCGATGAAGTACTGGGCGACGTCCAGCTTGGTGAAGCCCCGCTCCGGAAAGACGACCTTGTCGGGACTGGAGAGCCGCACCGTCCGCCCGCCCGCGTCGAGCTCCACCGCTTTACCGGCCATGTGCTTCACCACCCATGCCGTCACGCTAGGCGCAGCGAACGAAAGTCGCATACCGGGCAAGCGGTGACGCACGGGGACACAATCAAGCCATGGATCTGCCGGTGATGCCCCCCGTCAAGCCCATGCTCGCCAAGCCCGTGGCGAGGATCCCGCCGGGCATGCAGTACGAGGCCAAGTGGGACGGCTTCCGGGCGATCGTCTTTCGTGACGGCGCCGACCTGGAGATCGGCAGCCGGACGGGCAAGCCCCTCACCCGGTACTTTCCCGAGCTGGTCGAGGCCCTGCGGGAGCGGATCCCGGAGCGGTGCGTGCTTGACGGCGAGGTCGTCATCGCGCGCGACGGACGGCTCGATTTCGATGCCCTCACCGAGCGCATCCACCCGGCCGAGTCGCGCGTGCGGACGCTCGCCGAGCGGACCCCGGCCTCGTTCGTGGCCTTCGATCTGCTCGCCCTGGACGACGAGGCGCTGCTCGACACGCCCCTCACCGACCGGCGCGCCCGCCTGACCGAGGCCCTCGACGGGGTCACCGCGCCCGTCCATCTCGCGCCCGCCACCACGGACCCGGAGCTGGCGCGGCAGTGGTTCGAGCAGTACGAGGGCGCGGGTCTCGACGGCGTCATCGCCAAGCCGCTCGACCTGCGCTACCGGCAGAACGAACGCCTCATGTTCAAGATCAAGCACGAGCGCACGGCGGACTGCGTCGTCGCGGGCTACCGCTTCCACAAAAGCGGCCCCATCGTCGGCTCACTCCTCCTCGGCCTGTACGACGACGGGGGCACCCTGCAGCACGTAGGTGTCTGCGCCGCGTTCTCCATGCAGCGGCGCGCGGACCTGGTGGAGGAGCTGGAGCCGCTGCGGATGGAGTCCGCCGAAGGGCACCCCTGGGCGGCCTGGACGGAGGAGTCCGCGCACGAGACATCGCGGATGCCGGGCGCCCCCAGCCGCTGGTCGGGCAAGAAGGATCTCTCCTGGGTGCCGCTGCGCCCCGACCGCGTCTGCGAAGTGGCGTACGACCACATGGAGGGCGGGCAGCGCTTCCGGCACACGGCGCGGTTCCGCACCTGGCGCCTGGACCGGACCCCTGACAGCTGTACGTTCACCCAGCTGGAGGAGCCGGTCCGGTACGACCTGGCGGATGTGCTGCGGTAGCCGGGGCACCGCGGGTGAGCTATTCGGAAGCTTCCTCGTACTGGCTGGCAGCAAGCTTGCGAAGCCGCTGCGCCTGGTCCTTCTCGGTTGCGTGAAGCATCTTCTCGATCTCCGCCCGGTGCTCTGGGTTCGTCGCCTCCTTGACCATCCTCTTGAGCTCCTTGACGTACTTCCTGTACTGCGAGTCGACAAGCCGGCTGTCGACGCGATTGAGGACAGCGGCGAAGAGAATGGGCAGGAGCAGCACCAGGACGGGGGAGGACCAGATGCATATTTTGCCCGGCCAAGTCGCAGCCCCGAGGTTGTAGCCGACCGTCACGACGAGTCCGGCGATGCTGGCCCCGCTGAACTCCTCATGAGTGATGCGCTGCTTACGAAGCTTCGCCCTGGCCATCGCGACGCTCACTGGTTTCCGGGGGGTTCGCCTACGACCCACCACTCTTCGGTGTCGGCCTCGTCGCGTTCCCTCGCGAGGAATTGCCGGATCCTCTCGCGCTCCTCGTCGGTGAGGTCACGTCCACGAAAGACTGAATCGGCAACGGCCTCTTGCATCATCCGCAATCGGATGTCACGGCGGCGGTACCGCATGCCCAGCGCTGCGCCGAGGGCTCCGGCCGCTGCCCCCACGAAGCTCCCTGCAGCCAGAATCGCCGCAACGGACCATCCCTCCATATGAGCAGGTTAGCCGGATCGTCGGCTCGTCCACCACACGCCAACACCCGCCGCCTTGCATTGAGTTGGGCCAGGGAGAGTGCGACGGCAGGTGGCAGACGGTCATCGGCGGCACAAACGCGCCAACCTTCACGCCCGCCCCCTCGTGCCGCTTCCGCGCCACGGTGCCATGACCGTAAACTCCTGCGCCTGATACGGGAGTTACCTACGGTAAGGGGGACGGGACATGGGGCGCTCGGGAGCCGAGGGCAGCACGAGGCGTACGTTCGTCGCGGGGGCGACCGCGGCGGGTGGCGTGGCCGCGCTCGGCATGGGGGCACTGCCCGCGGCGGCGGACGACCGGGCCCCGAAGGCGCGGCAGTCGGTCGCCGTGCTCGGCGGCGGTGTCGCCGGTCTGACCGCGGCCCATGAACTGGCCGAACGCGGCTTCGCGGTCACGGTCTACGAGCGCCGGGCGCTCGGCGGCAAGGCCCGCAGCATGGACGTACCGAACAGCGCGAAGGGCAACCGCAAGCCGCTGCCCGGCGAGCACGGGTTCCGCTTCATCCCCGGGATCTACCACAACCTTCCGGACACGATGCGCCGCATCCCGTTCCCCGGGAACGCGAACGGCGTGTGGGACAACCTCGCCGCGCCCCGCGAGATGTCGTTCGCGCGCACCGGCCGCGAGGACATCCGGATGCCGATCCCCTGGCCGGGCAGCGAGCCGGAGCAGCTCACCCTCGACGACATCCGGCGGGCGCTGACCGCGCTGGTCGACACCGCGTTCAACCTGCCGGCCCACGAGGCCGCGTACTTCGTGAACCGCGCCCTCGTCTTCCTCACCAGCTGCGACGAGCGCCGCGACGACACCTGGGAGTCGACGCCCTGGTGGGAGTTCGTGCGCGCCGAGCAGATGTCGAAGGACTATCAGCGCATCCTCGCCATCGGCGTCACCCGCAACATCGTGGCGACCAAGGCCGAGGAGGCGAGCACCCGCACCGTCGGCACGCTCGGTGAGGCCTTCGTCTTCAACGCGCTCGGCCAGGGCGCGGACGGCCCGCCCGACCGGATCCTGAACGCGCCGACCAACGAGGCGTGGATCGACCCGTGGGTGACCCATCTGAAGTCGCTGGGCGTCGAGTTCCGCATGGGCTGGAACGTGCGCGACCTGGGGTTCGCGGGCGGCCGCATCACCAAGACCGTCGTCGAGGATCCGGACGGCGTACGTCACGACATCACCGCCGATCACTACGTCCAGGCCATGCCGGTGGAGCACGCGCGCAAGACGTGGAGCACCGAACTGAAGGCTGCCGACCCGCAGTTGGCGCGCTGCGACAAGCTGGAGACGGACTGGATGACGGGCATCCAGTTCTATCTGACGGAGCACCCGCCCGTCGTCAACGGCCACTTCAACTGCATCGACTCGCCGTGGTCGCTCACGGGCATCGCACAGGCAGGCCACTGGCCGGACCGCGACTTCCCCGCCGACTACGGCGACGGGGTCGCCGTCGAGTGCCTCTCCGTGGACATCTCCGAGTGGGACAAGCCGGGGATCCTGTACGGCAAGACGGCCAAGCAGTGCACGCGCGACGAGGTCGCCAAGGAGGTGTGGGCGCAGCTGAAGGCGGCGCTCAACGACACCGGCAAGACGGTCCTGAGCGACGGCAAACTGCACTCGTGGTTCCTGGACCCGGGCGTCGACGGCCTCGGGACGCCGAACCCGACCAACGAGGACGAGCTGCTCATCCATCCCGTCGGCACCTTCCACAACCGTCCGTCGGCCGAGACGAAGATCCCCAATCTCTATCTGGCGGGCGACTACGTGGCCGTGCCGATCGACCTGGCGACGATGGAGGGCGCCAACACCTCGGCACGCCAGGCGGTGAACGCCATCCTGGAGCGCGTCGGGTCGGATGCCGAACGCTGCACGGTGACTCCGCTGTACCGCGTTCCGGCGGTGGAGCTCCTCAAGCGCCACGACCGCACCCGCTACCGGCTCGGCCTGCCGAACGCCCTCGATCTGGGCTGAGCCCGTCGGCACAGGCCGCATGCTGAACCCGTGGACGTAGGCTGAAGGAAGGGCCTGACGGGGTAGGTGGTCGCCATGGGACGGTGGACACACATACGGCGCACGGCGGTGGCGGCAGTGGCCGTCATCGCCCTCGCGCCCGGCTGCACGTTCGGGGACGACTCCGGAGGCGACGGGAACGCACCGTCGGACGGATCGGGGGGCGGCCCCGTGCTCGCGGTGAAGATCGACAACGTCGGCCCTGCGCGCCCGCAGACCGGGCTCGACGCGGCGGACATCGTCTACGCCGAGCAGGTGGAGGCGGGGCTCAGCCGGCTGATGGCCGTGTACGGCGATCCGGAGCGGCTGCCGTCGATCGTCGGTCCGGTGCGCAGCGCGCGCGAGACGGACCTGGAGCTGCTGCGCCAGTTCGACGACCCGGCGCTCGCGTTCTCCGGGGCGCAGTCGAAGCTGCTTCCGCTGATCGCCGACGCACCGCTGCGTGGCCTGACGCCCGGCAAGGCGCCCGCCGACGCCTACTTCCGCGACGGCGACAGGGCCGCGCCGCACAATCTCTTCGTACGTCCGAAAGCCCTCGGCCTGGAGCAGGGCGACGGCGACGGCCTGTCGAGCACGGGCTTCGTCTTCGGCCCGCGCCCGAAGGCCGGCGGCACCCCGGAGCAGGAGCGCACCGTCCGCTTCCCTGCGGCACGGTTCACCTTCACCTGGTCGACCGAGCAGGAGCGCTGGCTGATCGCCATGGACGGGGAGCGGGCCGTCACGTCCGACGGCAAGGGCCTGGCGGCGTCGACCGTCGTCGTGCAGTACGCAACGGTCCGCGAGTCCCGCTTCCAGGACCGTTCGGGGAACAACACCCCGTTCACCGAGACCGTCGGATCCGGCAAGGCGCAGGTCCTGCGGGACGGCCGTGCCTACGAGGCGCGCTGGGAGCGGCCCGACGCGGAGGACGGCACGGAGTTCACCACACCGGACGGCGAGCCGCTGCCGTTCGCGAAGGGGCAGGTCTGGGTGGTGTACGCCAAGGCGTGACGTCAGGCCTTGCCGGCGGCGAGGGGCTCCCCGGGATGGCGGAGGCCCTCCGCCGCGTCCGACACCCGCTGGATCAGATCGAAGAACACGGTCTGTTCGTCGGCGGAGAGCGGGGCGAGGAAGACCTGGTTCATCCGGGCCGTCCGCACGGTCAGCTTCCGGTGTGTGCGCTTGCCCTCGGCGGTGAGGTGCAGCAGATAGCGGCGGCCGTCCTGCGGATCGCGCACCTTGTCGAGCAGCTCGCGCCGGATGAGCCGGCTGATGACCTCCGCGATGGTGGAGCGGTCGAGGCCGACCCGCTCGCCGACGGTGCGCTGGTCGAGGCCGGGCTCCGCGACCAGCGCGTTCAGGACGGCGAACTGCGGAGAGGTGATCTCCTCGGAGACCATCGTGTTCCACAGCAGGTAGTGCGCCTGCTGCAGACGCCGGGCCAGGTGCCCGGGGTGGGTGGTCAGGTCCACCGCGGCCATGAGTGCCTCCGTTTTCCGTGGGTGCACTGAACAATACTCGCCCTTGACGACCTAGGGAACGAGTGGCAGCGTAAGTTCAACCTCGTGGAAATAGTCAGTGCCCTGATTAATGGGCGGGGCATCAAAGGCATCGAAGGCCTGGAAGAGATGGGGCTCGACGGATGGACAAGGTGGTGGCCTCGGCCGCCGATGCGGTGGCCGACGCACGGGACGGTGCGTCGCTCGCCGTGGGCGGGTTCGGCCTCAGCGGAGTGCCGAACGAGCTGATCCGGGCGCTGTACGAGCGGGGCGTCTCGGGCCTGAGCGTGGTGTCCAACAACTGCGGCGCCATGGACACCGGGCTCGCGGTCCTGCTCTCGGCGGGCCGGATCGCCCGCGTGACCGGGTCGTACATCGGCGCCAACAAGGAGTTCGCCCGCCAGTACCTGGGCGGTGAGCTGGAGGTGGAGATGATCCCGCAGGGCACGCTCGCCGAGCGGCTGCGGGCCGGGGGCACCGGCATTCCCGCGTTCTACACGCCCGCCGGGGTGGGCACGCAGGTCGCCGAGGGCGGACTGCCCTGGCGTTACGACGGACAGGGCGGCGTTGCGGCGGCTTCCCCCGCCAAGGAGGTCCGGGAGTTCGACGGCGTCTCCTACGTCCTGGAGCACGGCATCCGCACGGACTTCGCCCTCGTACGGGCCGCGAAGGGCGACCGGCACGGGAACCTGGTCTTCAACAAGTCCACCCGCAATTTCAACCCCCTGGCGGCCATGGCCGGGCGGGTCACGATCGCCGAGGTGGAGGAGCTGGTGGAGCCGGGCGAGATCGACCCGGACGCCGTGCATCTGCCGGGGATCTTCGTGCAGCGGGTGGTGGCGCTCACCCCGGAGCAGGCCGCCGACAAGAGCATCGAACGGCGCACGGTTTCCGCGCCTCCGGCACGAGGGACGGTGAGCAGCTGATGGCCTGGACGCGTGAAGAGATGGCCGCGCGGGCGGCGCGCGAGCTGCGCGACGGGCAGTACGTGAACCTGGGCATCGGCCTGCCCACGCTGATCCCCAACTATCTGCCCGAGGGGGTGGAGGTGGTCCTTGAGTCGGAGAACGGCATCCTGGGCGTCGGCCCCTACCCCGGCGAGGAGCAGGTCGACCCCGACCTGATCAACGCGGGCAAGGAGACCGTGACGGTCCTGCCGGGCGCCTCCTACTTCGACTCCTCGCTCTCCTTCGGGATGATCCGCGGCGGTCACATCGACGTCGCGGTGCTCGGCGCGATGCAGGTCTCGGCGGGCGGCGACCTGGCCAACTGGGCCATCCCGGGCAAGATGATCACCGGGATCGGCGGGGCGATGGACCTCGTGCACGGGGCGCGGACGGTGATCGTGGCGATGACCCACACCGCAAAGGACGGCTCGCCCAAGATCCTTCAGGAGTGCGCGCTGCCGCTGACCGGCAAGGCCTGCGTGAACCGGATCATCACCGACCTCGGTGTCCTGGACGTCACCGAAACCGGCCTGGAACTGGTCGAGTTGGCGCCCGGCGTCTGCGTGGACGAGATCACCGCCAAGACCGCGGCCAAGGTCCACGTCCCCGAAGGGATCTCCTCATGAGCCTGCGTGACGTCTACATCGTCGACGCCGTGCGCACCCCCGTCGGCAAGTACAACGGTGCGCTCGCGGGCGTCCGCCCCGACGACCTGGGCGCGCACGCGATCCGCGAACTCCTCGCCCGCACCCCCGACTTGGACCCGTCGCTGATCGGCGACGTGTACTTCGGCAACGCCAACGGCGCCGGCGAGGAGAACCGGAACGTGGGCAGGATGGCCGCGCTTCTTGCGGGGCTGCCCGTGACCGTCCCCGGCGTCACCGTCAACCGGCTCTGCGCCTCCGGCCTCGAAGCCGTCATCCAGGCGGCCCGCGCCATCGCACTCGGCGACGCCTCCATCGCCGTGGCGGGCGGCGTCGAGTCGATGACCCGCGCACCCTACGTACTGCCCAAGAGCGACCGGCCCTTCCCCGCCGGGCACACCGAGCTGTACTCCACCACCCTCGGCTGGCGCATGGTCAACCCGAAGATGGAGCCGCAGTGGACGGTGCCGCTCGGCGAGAGCGCCGAACTCATCGCGGACAAGCACCAGATCACCCGCGAAGAGCAGGACGCGTACGCCCTCGCCTCGCACCACAAGGCGGCGCAGGCGCAGAAGGACGGCCTGTTCGGCGCGGAGATCGCGCCGGTCGCCATCCCGCGGCGCAAGGGCGATCCCATTCTCTTCGAGCGCGACGAATGCGTACGCCCCGATGCGTCCCTGGAGGCGATGGCCAAGCTCAAGCCGTCGTTCCGCACCCCGGACGGCACGGTCACGCCCGGCAACGCGTCGCCGCTGAACGACGGCGCCGCCGCGCTGCTCCGCGTCGACGAGGAGGGACTGAAGGCCACCGGCCGCGAGCCGCTGGCCCGCGTGTCGGCGTCCGGCGTCTCCGCGATCGAGCCGCACTACTTCGGTCTGGCGCCGGTCGATGCCGTCAACCGCGCCCTCGCGAAGGCGGGCAAGGGCTTCGACGATCTGTCCGTGCTTGAGCTCAACGAGGCGTTCGCGGCACAGGTGTTGGGCTGCGCGGCCGAGTGGCCCGGCCTCGACCCGGACGTCCTCAACCCGCAGGGCGGCGCCATCGCGCTCGGGCATCCGCTCGGCGCGTCCGGCGCGCGACTCGCCGGAACGGTCGCCCACCAGCTCGCCCGGCGCGGCACGGGCACGGGCGTCGCCACCCTCTGCATCGGCGTCGGCCAGGGCCTCGCCCTCGTCCTCGAACGCTGATCCATCGCCCGCCACCCGTTCCGCCCTCACCCGTTCCACGCCGTACTCACGGAGCCGAGAGACATGACCCTCACCAACCCCCTGCCCGACGGGATGAGCCAGCGGGAGATAGACGCGGAGGTCGCCAAGGCGCAGGCCTCGGCGGCGCCCGCCGACCACCCGCCGCGCGACTATCCCCCGTACCGCAGCAGCCACTTGCGCCACCCGAAGCAGCCACTGATCCCGCTGCGCGACCCGGAGGCGGTGGAGCTGAGCGGGCCCGCGTTCGGCGTCACCGACATCACCGCGCTCGACCGTGATCTGACCCGACAGCACCAGGGCGAGCCGCTGGGCGAGCGGATCACCGTGTCCGGCCGGGTCCTGGACCGTGAAGGGCGGCCGGTGCGCGGCCAGTTGGTCGAGCTGTGGCAGGCCAACGCGTCGGGTCGGTACGCCCATCAGCTCGACCAGCACCCGGCCCCGCTCGACCCGAACTTCACGGGCTTCGGCCGCTGTCTGACCGATGACGACGGGTCGTACTCCTTCACGACCGTCAAGCCGGGTGCGTACCCGTGGCGCAATCACGTCAACGCGTGGCGCCCGGCCCACATCCACTTCTCGCTCTTCGGCTCGGCGTTCACGCAGCGCCTGGTGACGCAGATGTACTTCCCCGGCGATCCGCTGTTCCCCTACGACCCGGTGCTGCGCTCGGTGACGGACGAGGCGGCACGGCAGCGTCTGGTGTCGACGTACGACCACGATCTCTCCACCCCCGAATGGTCGCTCGGCTACCGCTGGGACATCGTCCTCGACGGCCCCTCCGCGACACTCTTCGAGGAAGGCGGCAACCACTGATGTCGTACGCTCCGACGCCCTCCCAGACGGTCGGCCCGTTCTACGGCTACGCGCTGCCCTTCCCGCGGGGCGGCGAAGTCGCGCCGACCGGCCACCCGGACACGATCACCCTGCACGGGCATGTGTACGACGGCGCGGGAAACCCCGTGCCCGACGCCCTGATCGAGACCTGGCAGCCCGCGCCCGACTGCTCCCGCACGGGAGCGCCGGGATCGCTGCGGCACGACCCGGTCACGGGCGAGGTGATCGGCCGCGACGGCGTCGCGTTCACCGGGTTCGGCCGGGTGCCGACCGACGCGGACGGCCACTGGGCGATCCGTACGCTCCCGCCGGGCGGTGTCTCGTACATCGCGGTCGCGGTCTTCGCGCGCGGCCTCCTCCACCACCTGTACACACGCGCCTACTTGACCGACGAGCCGGGCGACCCCCTCCTCGGCTCGCTCGACGCGCGGCGGCGCGCGACGCTGATCACGCGCCCCGAGGCGCACCGCACGTACCGTTTCGACATCCGCCTTCAGGGCGAGGGCGAAACGGTGTTCCTGGAGTTCGAGTGAGTTCAGCGGAGTACGACAGCGGCCTGCTCGCCCCGGGGCGGGCGGGCTCCCCCGCCGAGGCCGCGGTGTCGGATGTGGCGTTCCTGCAGGCGATGCTTGACGCGGAGGCGGCGCTGACCCGCGCCCAGGCGGAGGCGGGCCTCGCCCCCGCGGACGCGGCATCCGCGGTCGGCGCCGCGGCGGACGCCGCCCGCTTCGACGTACGCGACATCGCGCTGCGCGCCCGTGCCGGCGGCAATCCGGTGATCCCGCTGGTGGCGGACCTGACGGCGGCGGTGCCGGAAGCGGCGGCGCCGTACGTGCACCGGGGCGCGACGAGCCAGGACATGATGGACACGGCGATGATGCTGATCGCGGGGCGGACCCTCGACCTGATCCTCGCCGACCTGGCCCGCACGGAACGGGCACTGGCCCGCCTCGCCGCAGAACACCGGGACACGGTGATGCCGGGCCGCACGCTGACCCAGCACGCGGTCCCGACGACCTTCGGCCTGAAGGCGGCGGGCTGGCGCTCGCTGGTCCTCGACGCACAGGACAGGGCGGCGGTGGTGCGCGAGTCGCTGCCGGTGCAACTGGGCGGTGCGGCAGGGACGTTGGCGGCCTTCGAGGCGTACGGCGGGAGCGCAGGGCTCGTCTCCGCCTATGCCCGGCAGTTGTCGCTCGCCGAACCCGGACTGCCCTGGCACACCCTGCGCTCGCCCGTCGCCGATCTCGCATCGGCCCTTGCCTTCGCCGCGGGGGCCTTGGGAAAGCTGGCGGTGGACATCCTCACGCTCGGCCGTACGGAGATCGCCGAGGTCTCCGAAGGCACCGGCGGCGGCTCCTCCGCCATGCCCCACAAGGCGAACCCGGTACGTTCCACGCTGATCGCGGCGGCGGCGCGCCGCGCGCCCGCGCTCGCGGCCACGCTCTACGCCTCGATGGCCGCCGAGGACGAACGCCCCGCGGGCGCCTGGCACGCGGAGTGGGAGGCCCTCCGCGACCTCCTGCGCACGGTCGGCGGGGCGAGCCGGGACGCGGTGGAGCTCACCGAGAACCTCCGGGTGCACGCGGACACCATGCGCGAACACCTCGGCCTCACCCACGGGTTGATCGTCTCCGAGCGCCTGACGGCCGAGCTGACGCCGCTCGTCGGCCGGGCGCGCGCGAAGGAACTCCTCACGTCGGCGGCCCGCCGCACCCGGGACGAGACCAGGTCCCTCGCGGACGTGCTGGCCGAGGAAGCCGAGCTCAAGGACGTCGGCCTCGCCGGCATCGACCTCGCCGAACTCACCGACCCCACCCGGTACACCGGCTCCGCCGGCGCCCTCACCGACCGAGCCCTGGAGCGACGTTGAGCACCAAGCTGCCGCACCACACCATCGAGGGCGCCCCGACCGCGCCCGCTCTCCTCCTCGGCCCGTCCCTGGGCACCTCCACCGCCCTGTGGGACGCCGTGGCGCCCGAACTCTCCTCCGCTCACCGGGTCGTACGCTGGGACCTCCCCGGCCATGGCAAGTCGCCGGCCCACCTGATCGGCCCGGGTGCGACCGTCGCCGACCTGGCGGAACTCGTCCTGGCGCTCGCCGATTCGCTCGGCATCGACCGTTTCGCGTACGCGGGTGTCTCGCTGGGCGGCGCCGTCGGTCTGCATCTCGCGGTGCACCACCCGGAGCGGATCGAGAGCCTCGCCGTGATCTGCGCGTCGGCGCACTTCGGCGGGTCCGCGCCGTGGGAGGAGCGTGCGGAACTCGTACGCCGCGAGGGCCTCGCCGCGCTCGCGGAGACCGCGCCGCAGCGCTGGTTCACCCCCGGATTCACGGTGCCCGGCCTTGTGGACGACCACCGGAACACCGACCCCGACGCGTACGCCGCGTGCTGCGACGCGCTCGCGGCGTACGACCTCAGGGGCGCGCTGGCGGAGGTCGGCGCGCCCACGCTGGTCATCGCGGGGCGCCAGGACCCGGCGACACCGCCGGCTCACGCGCGCGAGATCGCCGACGCGGTGCCGGGCGCGTCCCTGACCGAGCTGGCCGGGGCCTCGCATCTGACCCCGGCGGAACGTCCCGACGCGGTGGTCGCCGCGCTGCGGGGGCACTTCGGCGGGGCGGCGGCGAGCGGGACGGCGGTACGCCGGGAGGTCCTGGGGGACGCGCACGTGGACCGTGCGCAGGGGAACACCACGCCCTTCACGGCGCGCTTCCAGGACTTCATCTCCCGCTACGCATGGGGCGAGATCTGGACCGATCCCACGCTGGCCCGCCGCGAACGCAGCATGATCACGCTGACGGCGCTGGTCGCACACGGCCACTACGAGGAACTGGCCATGCATGTACGGGCGGCACGCCGCAACGGCCTGACGCCCGATGAGATCGGGGCGGTGCTGCTGCAGACCGCGGTCTACTGCGGGGTCCCTGCGGCGAATTCCGCGTTCGCGGTGGCGCAGAGGGTGCTGGCGGAGGAGGGCTGACTGCCGGGCAATCGGGTGGGCGGGCGGGAAAGAATCCGCCGCGAAGCGGCGGTCTTGAGCGGGGTCTGGGGCGAAGCCCCGGTACCGAGCCACGGTGGGGGGTCCAGGGCGCCCGGCCCCTACGTCGCACTGCGCTCACTCGCTTCGCGATACCTCCGCTCCAGCTGCCCCACAAACGCCTCCTCCCCCGGCCGCCCCGCCCGCAGCAACTGCCGCCACCGCTCCGCGCTCCAGTCCGCAGGCGCCGTCCCCCGGACGAACTCCTCGACAAGACCCACGAACCGCGCCGGATCGGCGTGAAAGGGAAAGTGCCCGGCCCCGCCGAAGATCTCCAGGCGGCTGCCCGGCATCGCCTGATGCGCGGTGAACGCGTGGTCGACCGGCAGCACGCTGTCCCGGTCGCCCCACACGAGCAGCGTCGGCATCCCCTCGGCCAGGTAGCAGCGATCCAGCATGGTCACCACCTGCCCCCGCCAGTCGACGACCGACCGCAGCGTGCGGATGAACGCGGTCCGCGCCCAGACGTCCGGCAACGCCTCGACCAGGCCCATCAGTTCGGGCGCGTCCTGCCCGAGCCCGGTGTCGAGGAGCCGGAGCAGCCCGACGGCCGCCCGCACGGGCAGGTCAGCGCCGGGCAGTTCGAGCAGGGAGAGGAGCAGCGCGGCGCCGGGCAGCGAGACCCCCCGCAGCACGGGGCTGACCTGCGGCCCCACGCCGCCCGTACTGACCAGGACGAGCCGCTCGACCCGCTCGGGAAACTGGTAGGCGAACTGCATCGCGACGCCACCGCCGAACGAGTGCCCGACGAGCGTGACCCGCTCGATGCCGAGTACGCCGAGCAGATCACGGACCCCGTTGGCGTACGCCGCCACGGAGTAGTCGGCGCGCGGCTTCTCGGACGCGCCGTGACCGAGCAGGTCCGGGGCGATGACCGTGTGCGTGCGGGCCAGTTGGCCGATCAGGGGCGACCAGGTCGCCGACGACGCGCCGATGCCGTGGATCAGCAGGATCGCGGGCCCCTCGCCGGCGATGCGGTACGCGCGCCGGTAGCCGTGCACCGTACGGAACCGCAGCGTGCCCCCGCCCTCGTCGTCGCTGGGAAGCCGCCGGGACTGGAAGGGCAGGATCCGCGCCATGGGCCGGAGTGTAGGCAGGCGGCGCGTTGGGGTGGTTTCGGATGGGTTTCGGGTGGCGTAACTCGGGCGCTATCCGGCGCCGTAGCACCCCAGGAACATGTCGACGCCGGCGACGATCAGGCGCTCCGTCAGATCGTCGCTGATGTCGGTGCCGTACGAGCCGAAGACCAGGTGCGGGAAGACCAGCAGGGAGTACAGCTGGATGACCGCGGCCTCCATGTCCGGGACGACGAGGCGGCCCTGGTCGGCCAGTTCGCGCAACGCGCCCGCGATCGCGGGGTGATGCCCCTCCGGGCCGTGGTGCTCCCATGCCGTGCCCAGCGTGGGGAAGCGGTGGATCTCCCTGGCGACCAGCTGGCGCAGCGCCTTCATCTCCTGGTCGTCGCGGACCGCGTCGACCCAGATCCGGGCGGCGTCCAGGAACGCACCGCGCAGGTCGTCCGCCGCGGTGAGGCCGTCAAGGGCGGCCACCGATGAGGACGCGGCGAGGGGTTCGTCGAGCGCGCCCGCGATGACCGCGGTGAACAGCGCTTCCTTGTTGCCGAAGTGGTTGTAGACGGTCACCTTGGACACGCCCGCCTCGGCGGCGATGGCGTCCATGCCGACGCCGAACCCGTCACGGAGGAAGAGCGAGCGGGCCGCGCGGACGATGGCCTCGCGCTTGCGTTCCGCGCGCGGCCCCGAAGGCCCCTCGCCCCGACCCGTGCCTTTTCCCTCGCTTCTCATGCGTCGCACCCTACCAGCCAACTGAACTGAACAGTTGAGTTCACATGAACTAGTCAGTACAGTTCAGTCGCGTCAAGCCACGCCCGGTCGACTGACGCCCGGTCAAGCCACGCCTACAGGTCAGGAATCGCCATGACGCATCCCCACCCGCCCCCGGCCGCCGCGCACCACACGGCACCGCCGCCACCGGCGGGCCGACGCCCCTGGACGGCGCTCACACTCCTCTGCCTGGCCCAGTTCATGCTGGTACTCGACGTCACCGTCGTGAATGTCGCGCTGCCGAGCATGGCCGCCGATCTCGGCCTCGGCCGGACCGCCCTGACCTGGGTCGTCACGACGTACACCCTGTGTTTCGGCGGCCTGATGCTGCTCGGCGGGCGGCTCGCCGACGTCCTCGGGGCGCGCCGCACCCTGCTCGCCGGGCTCGCCCTCTTCACGGTCGCCTCGCTCGTCACCGGGCTCGCGTCGGACGCGACGACGCTCCTCGCGGGACGCACCGCGCAGGGCATCGGTGCCGCGCTGCTCTCCCCGGCCGCCCTCGCGATCGTCACCACGTCCTTCCACGGCCGCGACCGCCATCGCGCGCTCGGCGTCTGGGCGGCGATCGGCGGCGCGGGCGCGGCGTTCGGCGTCCTGCTCGGCGGGGTCCTGACCGACGGACCGGGCTGGGAGTGGATCTTCTACGTCAACGTGCCCATAGGGGCGGCCCTGTTGCTCGCCCTGCCCGCCGTCGTCCCCGCCCGCGCACCGCGCCCGGCCCGTCTGGACGTGCCGGGTGCGCTCCTGGTCACCGCTGGTACGGGGGCGCTGATCTACGGCCTCGTCACGGCGGGCGACACGGGCTGGTCGCATCCGCGGACGCTGATTCCGGTGGCCGTCGCGGCGGCGCTCTACGGAGTGTTCGTCGCCGTCGAGCGCGTCCAGCGCACGCCGCTGATCGACCTGGCGGTGCTCCGGCGCCGGCCGGTCGTCGTGGGCTCGTATCTGATGCTGGTCGCCACCGCGCTGCTGATCTCGCTGTTCTTCCTGGGGTCCGTGTTTCTTCAGGAGGTACGCGGCCACAGCGCCCTCAGGACCGGGGTGCTGTTCCTTCCGGTCGCCGTCGCCACGGCGGTCGGCGCGCACCTGGGCGGGCAGTTCGTGGGCCGGGTGGGGGCGCGGGCCACGGCGGCGGTGGGGCTAGCGCTCGCGGCGGCCGGCACCGGCCTGCTCACCGGCGTCGGCCCTGACGGCAGCACGTGGGCGGTCGTGGCGCCGGGCATGTCCGTGGCGGCACTGGGACTCGGCTCGGTGTTCGTCGCGGCCACGACCACCGCACTGGGGTTCATCGACCCCGAGGATGCGGGCGTCGCGTCCGGCGTGGTGAACACCTTCCACGAAGTGGGCGGCTCGGTGGGCGTCGCCGTCGTCTCCACGGTCGCCGCGTCCGGCATCGAGGGCGGGACGAGCGGCGGATTCGCGAACGCGTTCCTGGTGTGCGCCGTCGCGGCCGCGGTCAGCACGGCCGCCACCTTCGTGCTCGTACCGCGCGGGAAGCCGCAGATGACGGGCGGACCGCACGCCCACTGAACGGTGCCGGGCACGGTCCCAGGGCCGTGTCCGGCACAAATGCGCCACGTACGCACGATCGAGGGGTGACTATCGCGTCATGTCACCACCAGGTCACCCGGGTGACACATTCGCAGGTTAAGTTACTTGGAGACGATGCGAGTTACGCAGCCACGTGAGGACTTTGCCACTGTGACGGGAGCCGGAGTACGCCGAGGGGCGCTGCCCGCGGCGCTGATCGCCGTGGTCATGGTGATCGTCCAGTTCTTCGCGCACGGGGTCAACGGACCCGCGTCCGGCACGGAGTCCCGCACGGCGGCGGCCACCGCGCCCTACGCGCACTGCGGCGACGAATCGGACCCGGAAGAGACCTCAGAGCACTTCCGGGCCCGCGGCCGCCCCAACTGCCGCGACCTCACCCCCGACTCCGTCGTGCGCGCCGACACCGGGACGCTCACGTCCCAGGACGACGCCACGCGCGCGTACCGCCCGGCCGTCTCCGCCTACGCCGAGTCAAGACCCGCGGGTCGCGAACTACCGGCGCTCCTCCAGGTCTTCCGCTGCTGATCGGCCCCTCCGGCACGACGACGTCCACGCGCGTGGCCCATCCGGGCGCCACGCGCGCGTGAACCGACCGCACGCACTCGCCGGAACCGACACGTCCACGTCACACCGATGCGCCCCCCACGGCGCTCAGGAGTCATCGACATGCAGCAATCCCCTGCCTCTCCACTCGACCGCGCCCGCTCGCTCTTCCGGTCCCCGGGCGACGCGCGGCACGATCTCGCCGCCTCCGTAGTCGTCTTCCTCGTCGCACTTCCACTGTGTGTCGGCGTGGCCGTCGCCTCCGGGGTACCCGCCGAACTCGGCCTGATCACCGGCATCGTCGGCGGCATCGTCACCGGCCTCCTTCCCGGCAGCAGCCTCCAGGTGAGCGGCCCCGCCGCCGGACTCACCGTCCTCGTCTACGAAGCCGTCCAGGAGTTCGGCATCGCGGCGCTCGGCGCCCTCGTGTTCGCCGCCGGGATCCTCCAGCTCGCCATGGGCGCGCTGCGGCTCGGCCGCTTCTTCCGGGCCATCTCCGTGGCCGTCGTCGAGGGCATGCTCGCCGGCATCGGACTCGTCCTGATCGCCGGGCAGTTGTACGCCATGGCGGACCTCGAAGCCCCCGCGAGCGGGCTCGGCAAGATCGCCGGTCTTCCCGGGCTGCTCGGCGACATTTTCGGCTCGGGGCGCGCGCTGACCGCCTTCGGGCTCGGCGCGGGCTCCGTCGCCGTCCTCGTGCTGTGGCGCAGGCTCCCCGCGAAGGTCCGCGTGGTGCCCGCGCCGCTCGCCGCCGTCGCGCTCGCCACGGGCGCCTCGCTGCTCTTCTCGCTGCCCGTGGCCACGGTCGAGGTACAGGGGCTCGTCGAGGCGGTACAGCTGCCGGACGCCGCCGCCTTCGGCGAACTGGCCGGAGTCGGCGCCATCGGCACCGTGCTCGCCTTCGCCCTGATCGCCTCCGCGGAGAGCCTGTTCAGCGCGGCCGCGGTGGACCGGCTGCACGACGGTCCGCGTACGTCGTACGACAAGGAACTGATGGCCCAGGGCGCGGGCAACACCGTGTGCGGGCTGCTCGGCGCGCTGCCGATGACCGCCGTCATCGTCCGCAGCGCGGCCAATGTGCAGGCGGGGGCGCGGACCAAGGCGTCGCGCGTCCTGCACGGCGTGTGGCTGCTGCTCTTCGCCGCGCTGCTGCCCGCCGCGCTCGGTCTCATCCCGGTCGCCGCGCTCGCCGGTGTCCTCGTGCACGCGGGCTGCAAGCTGGTTCCCGTACGGCAGTTGGCGCAGCTGTGGCGTGAGCACCGTGGCGAGGCGGTCGTGCTGGCCGTGACGGCCGTGGCGATCGTCTCGGTGAGCATGTTCGAGGGCGTCCTCATCGGCCTCGCCCTCGCCGTCATCAAGACGGCGTGGGAGACGTCCCATGTGCACGTGGAGGTCGTCGACAAGGGCGCCGGGCCGATCCGGGCGCACCTGTCCGGCAATGCCACGTTCCTGCGGCTGCCGAAGCTGCTCGACGCGCTGGAGGCGCTGCCCCAGGACCGGCCGATCGAGCTGGACCTCACGGGGCTGCGGCATCTGGATCACGCGTGCCGGACGTCGCTGGAGAACTGGGCCGCGCGGCACAGTGCGGAAGGGACCGAGCCGGTGAGGGTCGCCTCGGGCGGGTAGCCGCACCCGGTGGTCGTCCCGAACTGGGGCTCCGCCCCAGACCCCGTACAAGAT
>NZ_JBHYIG010000190.1:10331-19362 GCF_042740015.1 Streptomyces sp. NPDC059037 | reverse complement strand
GGGGGGAGCCCCCCCCCCCGGTCGCCGAATATCCGCGGCCCCTGGGGGGGCGCGGCGCGAAACCCGCGGCGCGGGGGGCGGGGGGTCGGGGGGGGGGCGGGCGGCTCGGCGTTCGAGTCGGGGCGGTTCGACACCCCCCCCCCCCCCCCGTACTCGACCGCGTACTCGGCGTCGACAGGGAGTGGACATGGTTCAGCGGGGCGAAGAAACCGTGATCAGCCCGACGGGCTGGGTGGCCAAGCAGGCCAAGTTGTACGAGGAGTCCGGCGGCACCAAGGGCGCCGAGGTCATGGGTGCGCCCTGTCTGCTGCTCGACTACCGCGGCCGCCGCACCGGACAGTGGCGCCGCACCGTGCTCATCTACGGCCGTGACGGCGACGACTACCTGATCGTGGCGTCCAACGGCGGCGCCGCCGAGCACCCTCTGTGGTACCGCAACCTGGTGGACGAGCCCGACGTACGGCTCCGCGTGGGCACCGAGGAGCGGTTCACCGCCCGCGCCACGACCCTCTCGGCCGCGGACAAGGCCAGGGTCTGGCCGGGCCTGGTCGAGCTGTTCGCCCCCTATGCGGAGTACCAGCGCAAGACCGATCGGGACATCCCCGTCGTACGGCTCAGCCGCACCGAAGGCTGACATCGGGCGGCGCGGGGACGCGTGGACTCGGCGGGCGTGGGCACGCGAGGCGGGAGACAGTGGACGCGTCCGACCTCCGGACCCCGCAGACCGACCTCCGAACCCCGCTGGAGGACCCCATGACCCATCCCTACCCCGACCCCGCGCCGCCCTCGCCGTTCCCGGACCCGAACGGGCCGATCCCGGCCCCGGACCCCAATCGGCCCATTCCCGTCCCGGACCCGGTGCCGCATCCCGAGCCTGCGCCCGTGCCGCAGCCGCCCCCGTCCCCGGTCCCGCAGCCGCCGGGACCGGACACGGAGCCGAAGCCGATGTGAGGCCCGCCGGGAGGCGCTAGGACCGCACCTCCGAGCGGTCACAGCTAGGACCGCACCTCCGAGCGGTCACCGCCCCACAGCGTGTGGAACGACCCCTCCCGATCCGTACGCCGATAGGTGTGCGCCCCGAAGAAGTCCCGCTGCCCCTGCGTCAGCGCGGCCGGCAGCCGGTCCGCGCGCAGCGCGTCGTAGTAGGCGAGGGCCGCCGAGAAGCCCGGCGTGGGGACGCCCTGCCGGGTGGCGGCGACGAGGACCGCGCGCCAGTCGTCCTGGGCCGCGCCGATCTCCTGCGCGAACGTCGCGTCCGAGAGCAGGCTCGGCAGGTCGGGGCGGGCGTCGTAGGCGGCGCGGATGCGGTCAAGGAAGGCGGCCCGGATGATGCAGCCGCCGCGCCAGATGGCGGCGACCGCGCCCAGGTCGATGTCCCAGCCGTACTCCGCGCTGCCCGCCGCGATCTCGTGGAAGCCCTGCGTGTACGACACGATCTTCGAGGCGTACAGCGCCTGCTCGACCTGGTCGGCGAACGCGCGCGCCTCCGCCTCGCCCAGCGGCTTCGCCGTGGGGCCGGGCAACTCCCGTGACGCCGCCCGCAGTTCGGTGTGCCCCGAGAGCGAGCGGGCGAACACCGCCTCGGCGATGCCCGACACCGGCACGCCCAGATCCAGGGCGATCTGCACGGTCCAGCGGCCCGTGCCCTTCTGCTCGGCCTGGTCCTGCACGACGTCCACGAACGGCCTGCCCGTCGCGGCATCGACGTGGCTGAGGACCTCCGCCGTGATCTCGATCAGATACGAGTCGAGGCGGCCGGTGTTCCAGGTGCGGAAGATGTCCGCGATCCGGGCGGGGGAATAGCCCCCCACATCGCGCAGCAGCTGGTACGCCTCGGCGATCAGCTGCATGTCCGCGTACTCGATGCCGTTGTGCACCATCTTCACGAAGTGCCCGGCGCCGTCCGGGCCGACGTGCGTGACACAGGGGGCGCCGTCCTCGGCCTTCGCCGAGATCTTCTCCAGCATCGGGCCGAGCGCCGCGTACGACTCCCCGGAGCCGCCCGGCATGATGCTCGGGCCGAGCAGCGCGCCCTCCTCGCCGCCCGAGACACCCGTGCCGACGAAGTGGAGGTCCTGCTCCCGCAGTTCGCGCTCGCGGCGCCGGGTGTCCGCGAAGTGCGCGTTGCCGCCGTCGACGATCATGTCGCCCGGTTCCAGGAGCGGCGCGAACTCCCGGATCACCGCGTCCGTGGGCTCGCCCGCCTTCACCATGACGACCAGACGGCGCGGGCGTTCGAGCGCGGCGACGAACTCCTTGGCGGTCTCCGTGGGGATGAAGTCGCCCTCGTCGCCGAACTCCTCGACCAGGGCTCGGGTCCTGGCCGCCGTGCGGTTGTGGAGGGCGACCGTATAGCCGTTGCGGGCGAAGTTCCGGGCGAGGTTGCGTCCCATGACCGCGAGGCCCGTGACACCGATCTGGGCTGACGTACTGCTCATGCCGTGGCTCCTGGAAGTGCTGCTGGAAGTGCTTCTGTAGGTACTTCTGGAGGTGCTGCTTGAGGTGCTTCTGGAAGTGGACGTGCCGATGGTGTTCGCCAGTATTGCCCCGCGGCGTAGCGTGACATTCCGACACTGTCTCCGACGAAGGAGCAGCCCGTGCCCCATTTCGACATGCCGCTGGACGAACTCCGCCGCTACCGGCCCGATCTGGCGGAGCCGGACGACTTCGACGCGTTCTGGGAGAAGACCCTTTCGGCGGCACGCGAGCACGACCTGGACGCGCGCTTCGACCTCGTGGACGTTCCGCTGAGCACGGTCGACGTCTTGGACGTGACGTTCGCCGGGTTCGGCGGCCACCCCGTCAAGGGCTGGCTGATTCTGCCCGCGGGGACGAGCGAGCCGCTGCCCGCCGTCGTCCAGTACATCGGCTACGGCGGCGGACGCGGACTTCCCCACGAGCGTCTGCTGTGGTCGGCGGCGGGCTTCGCGAATTTCGTGATGGACACCCGGGGCCAGGGCAGCGGCGGTTCGGTGGGCGACACCCCGGATCCGGTCGGCAGCGGACCGGCGTATCCGGGCTATATGACGCGCGGCATCGAGGACCCGCACGAGTACTACTACCGCCGCGTCTTCACCGACGGTGTACGTGCCGTCGAGGCGGCCCGCGCCCATCCGCTGGTCGACGGCTCGCGGGTGGCCGCGATCGGCGGCAGCCAGGGCGGCGGCATCACGCTCGCCGTCGGCGGGCTCGTCCCGGACCTGGCGGCGATCGCGTGCGACGTGCCGTTCCTGTGCGACTTCCCGCGCGCGACCACCCTCACCGACCGGCCGCCGTACAGAGAGATCGCTCTCTATATGCAGGCAAGGCGCGGCTCCGAAGAGAGCGTCTTTCAGACACTCTCCTACTTCGACGGGGTGCACTTCGCGGCGCGTGGCCGGGCGCCCGCGCTCTTCTCGGCGGGCCTGGAGGACCTCACGTGCCCGCCGTCCACGGTGTTCGCCGCGCACAACGCGTATGCGGGGGCCGAGCGGTCGATGGAGGTGTACGCCTTCAACGACCACGAGGGCGGCGGCCCCCACCAGCAAGGTGTCCAACTCCGCTGGCTCGCCGAGCACTTGACGGCATGACCGGCCGGAGTCCCCTCGGCCTCGCACCCTTGTCATGGATCGGTCGGAGCGGCTAACTTGCCGCCTTGTCGTGTGTCTGATGTGACCAGTCCGGCCCGACGGTTCCGACCTGACGTGATGTGTGTGACCGAGGGGGCTCTCATGGCCGTACGCGGCCGGCACCGCCGGTATCAGCCGAACCGGATCAACCGAGCGTCGCTGACCGTCACGGCGGGCGGCGCGGGGATGGCGCTTCCGCTGATCGGCACCGGGACGGCGAACGCCGCCGACGTCGACACCTGGAACAAGGTCGCGGCGTGCGAGTCCACCAACAACTGGAGCATCAACACCGGCAACGGCTACTACGGCGGCCTCCAGTTCAAGCAGTCCACCTGGGAGGCGTACGGCGGCACCGCCTACGCCCCGCGCGCCGACCGCGCCACCAAGGACCAGCAGATAGCCGTCGCCGAGAAGGTCCTTGAGGCGCAGGGGCCGCGGGCCTGGCCGGTCTGCTCCGAGCGGGCGGGCCTGACCCGGGGCGGCGACGCGCCGGACGTCACGCCGATGAGCGCGCCCAAGAAGGCTGCGAAGGCGCCCCAGCGCGAGGTCAAGGACGTCAAGCCGGAGGTGACACCGCAGTCCACCGCCGGAACCGCCCGGATGTACACCGTCGTACGCGGCGACACGCTCTCCGGGATCGCCGACGAACGCCGAGTGGGCGGCGGCTGGCGGCAGTTGTACGACACCAACCGCGAGGTCATCGGCTCCGACCCCGACCTGATCACACCGGGCCAGCGGCTCGCGCTGCACGCCGCGCAGAAGAAGAGCGGCCAGCCGGGGGCGGGCCACCGCACCGAGCCGAAGCAGCGGGCCGAGCCCAAGCCGAAGGCCGACCCCAAGCCGAAGCCCAGGGCCGAGCCCAAGCAGCGGGCCGAACCGAAGCCGAGGCCCAAGGCCGAGCCCCGCAAGGCGAAGCCGGCCCAGGCCGCCCAGGGCTTCTCCGCCCCGGTGGCCGCGTCCCCCAGCACGCCCTACCGCGCGGCGGGCGGTTCCTGGTCGAAGGGCTACCACACGGGAGTCGACTTCCCCGTGGCCACCGGCACCTCCGTGAAGGCCGTCGCCGGGGGCACCGTCGTGTCGTCCGGCTGGGGCGGCTCGTACGGCTACGAAGTGGTGATCCGGCACGCCGACGGCAAGTACTCCCAGTACGGCCATCTCTCGGCGCTCACGGTGAAGGCGGGGCAGAAGGTCGGCGCCGGGCAGCGCATAGCGCGCTCGGGGTCCACGGGCAACAGCACGGGCCCGCATCTGCACTTCGAGATCCGGACGGGGCCCGGCTTCGGCTCGGACGTCGATCCGCTGGCCTATCTGCGCGCGGGCGGCGTACGGATCTGAGCGACGCCCCCGGAACGCCGGAAGCCCCCTGAGTCCGAGACTCAGGGGGCTTCGACGACGCTTGTCAGGAGCCGATGCGTTCCCGGTGATGGCGGGTGTGGCGGAACAGCACCCGCCGGTGCGGACCGGGCGTGGGCTGTGCGGGCACGGCGGGCAGCTCGTGCGCCCGCACATCCCCGGCGTCCACGACTGGCTTCGGCTCCGCGGGCACGCGCCCGCCCTTGGCCACCGGCACGCTCGCCCCGGGCGCCGGCTGGTCCTCCGTGGCGATCCGCTCCGTGGTCAGCAGGATCAGACCGCCCGCGGCGACGACGCCGAAGCCCAGCGCCACAGCCGTACCCGCGGTGCCGTAGCGGAACGATTCACCGAAGAGCGTGAGCCCCACCGCGGCCGCCACGACCGGATTCACCACCGTCACCGTCGACAGCGGCGCCGCGAGGCCCGCACCGCGGTACGAGGCCTGCGAGATGAGCACCCCTGCGCCCGCGAGGACGGCGATCACACCGAGGCTCGGCAGCTGCCGCGTCAGCGGCTCGTGCTCCGACCAGTCCACCGCGACGGTCTTGGTGAACACCGAGGCGATGCCGAAGGCCACGCCCGCCGCGCCGGCCAGCAGCACACTGCGCACCACCGGATGCCGGTGCACGGCGTGTGCGAGCACCATCAGGGCCAGGACGGCGCCGCCGGTGGCGAGCGCCACCATGACCCGCTCGGCGTTGTCCAGGGACTGCGCGTCCGCGGCCTGGGTCAGCGACAACAGGCCCGCGAGCCCAACGGTCGCCATGATCGCGCCGCGCCAGGCGGTGGCCCCTGCCTTGCGGCGCACGAAGACGGCGGCCATCGGCAGGGCGAAGACGATGGTCAGGGCGCCGAGCGGCTGCACCACACTCAGCGGCCCGTACGCGAGCGCCACCACGTGCAGCAGCGCACCGAGGCTGTTCAGCGCGATGGCAACCCACCACATGCCGCGGCGCAGCGGTGCGTACCGCCGCTCCGGCGTGGTCACCGCGACGCGCTCCTGAAGGATCGCTCCGCCCGCGTAGGCGACGGCGGACACGAGGGAGAGCAGCACGGCCACCGTGAGGGCATTCATGAGGTGCTCCACGGTGTGCGATAAGCCCTGTGGGCCCGGGGCGTCCGGCGCGGCGAACGGTCGGCTTCCATACCCTCTACGATCTCGCGGATTCGGCTCCACGTCGTCGTACCTCAGCAGGCATTGGGTCCTACTGCCGATGGAGTACGACCCGCCAGATGTCCTCCCACGGGTGGGTTACGGAGTAGTTCGGTGGATCATCCAGAATCTCGAAAATTCTTCCGCGAGCGGAGCCGTGAACGGCCCCGTGCGGGCCCCTCGCCGCGGCTCGGACGACCGCTCCCGGGTGGTCCGGGGCGCAGTCCTTCGGCGGGTCTCAGGCCCTCCCCAGAAGCCCGCTCGCGCCCTCGCGAAACAGCGTCTGACCTGGGCTTTCGTCTAGATCGCCGATACGATTTCCGCTCGTGGAAAGGGGTCCGGATGCACCGGAACATACGCAGTGTCGACGACGTCCTGAAGCTCCTGGACGGCCTGTTCGCGCCGGAAGCGGACCGCTGGACCGCCGACGCCGCGGACTGGTGGGACGGCTTCTACGACGACCGCTCCCGGCAGGTGCCCTTCTTCGTCGCGAAACCGGACGAGAACCTGGTCGGGTACCTGGACCGGGGCCTGATCGAGCCGGGCCGCGCCCTGGATCTGGGCTGCGGGCCGGGCCGCAACGCCCTGCACCTGGCCGCCGAGGGCTTCCGGGTGGACGCCGTCGACCTCTCCCCGGCGGCCGTCGCCTGGGCCGAAGAGCGGGCCCGTGAGGTGGGCGCGGACGTCCGGTTCCACTGCGGCGACGCCTTCGAGTTCACGGCGGACGAGCCGGCAGGACCGTACGACCTGATCTACGACTCGGGCTGCTTCCACCACCTGCCGCCGCACCGCCGCATCAGCTACCTCGCCCTGCTCGACCGCCTCCTGGCGCCCGGCGGCCATCTCGCCCTCAACTGCTTCGCCGCAGGGGAGATGGGCTCCGAGCTGCCCGACGCGGACTTCTACCGCGCCTCCGGCCTGCGGGGCGGTCTCGCCTACACACCGGAGTCCCTGCGCTGGATCTTCTCCGACCTCACGGAGGTCGAACTGCGCCGCATGCGCGACGAGCCGCCCGAGTCCGCGCACTTCGGTGAGCCCTTCCTGTGGACGGCGCTGTTCCGCCGGGCGTAGCGCCGACGTGTCCGCCTAGGCTCTGCTGTCGTGAAACACCACGTCGGCAACCACCACATCGACCTGGCCGAAGTCGCTTCCGTCGGCGGCTTCTTCGCCCTGCGCACGGGCACACCGCCGGACGGCGCCCAAGTGACGCCCCTGGCACGGGTGTATGCCGGGGAGAGCGGCCCCCTCGCGTTCCGCGTGGCCAAGGTCGGCGCGCGGCTCGGCGCCCCCGACGAGCGGGTGGCCGTGTCCGTGGCGCAGCTGGGGCTCGCGGCACGGCTGTGGTCGGTGGCGCTCGGGTCGGCCGCGCTGCACGGCGAAGTGCCGGACCTCGACCCGGCGCTGCTGCACTGGGACGCCGACGGCAGCTCGCCCGACGACCTGTGGCTCACCGACGTACGGGGCAGGACCGCCGACGCCGCCGCCGTCCGCGACGCCGTCCAGGAGAGCCATCTGGCGCCCCTGGCCGACGCCCTGCGCGCCCGCTACCGCATCTCCGCCCGCCTGCTGTGGGGCAACGCGGGCTCCGCGCTCGCCGGCGCGGCCCGCGAACTGCACACCTGGGCGCGGCGCACGGGACGTACCGAAGCGGGGGAGCGCGCCCTGGACCTGGCCGCCGAGCTCTTCGCCCACCCCGACCTGCGCGGCGCCGGAACCCTCGACGGCACGGCCTTCCGGCGCCGCAGCTGCTGCCTCTACTACCGGTGCCCCGGCGGCGGACTGTGCGGCGACTGCTGCTTCGAGCGGCCGCCCCACAGGTCCGTGCGGGACTCTTCCCCGCCGGGCGCTTCTGGGTGACCATGAGGAGGCGAACGGCCGACGGAATGGGCGGACGGACGGGGGCTTCTGCGTGCGAGTGGGACTGCTCACCCGGGAGTATCCGCCGGACGTCTATGGCGGCGCCGGAGTCCATGTCGAGTTCCTCGCACGGGAGTTACGCTCCCTGATCGACGTCGACGTGCACTGCTGGGGAGAGCCGGACACCGCCGTCGACGGACTCACGCGGCACCAGGCCTGGGAGGCGCTCGAAGGCGCCAACGACGCCCTGCGCACCCTCTCCGTGGACCTCTCCATGGCGGCCGCGCTCACCGGCTGCGACCTCGTCCACTCCCACACCTGGTACGCCAATCTCGCGGGCCACATCGGCAGCCTCCTGCACGGCGTCCCGCACGTCATGACCTCGCACTCCCTGGAACCCCTGCGCCCCTGGAAGGCCGAGCAACTGGGCGGCGGCTACGCCCTGTCCGGCTGGGCCGAGCGCACCGCCGTCGAGTCGGCGGACGCCGTGATCGCCGTGTCGCACGGGATGCGCGCCGACATCCTCGACTGCTACCCGGCCGTCGACCCGGCCCGCGTGCACGTCGTCCACAACGGCATCGACACCGACCTGTACTGCCCCGTCCCCGGCGTGGACGTCCTGGAGAGCCACGGCATCGACCCCGGGCGCCCCTACGTCCTGTTCGTCGGCCGCATCACCCGGCAGAAGGGCGTGCCCCATCTGCTGCGCGCCGCCGCCGAATTGGACCCCGCGGCCCAGCTCGTGCTCTGCGCCGGAGCCCCGGACACCGCGGAGATCGACGCCGAGTTCCGCACCCTCTTCCAGGGGCTCAGTCGTGCGCGCGGGGGAGTCCACTGGATCCCGGAGATGCTGCCGCGCCGGCAGATCGTCCAACTCCTCAGCCGGGCCCGGGTGTTCGTCTGCCCTTCGGTGTACGAGCCGCTCGGCATCGTCAACCTGGAGGCGATGGCCTGCGGCACACCAGTGGTGGCATCGGGGGGGGGGGGCGGCCCCCCGGGGGGGGGCCCGCGCGGCGGCGGCGGCCCCAGCGCCGCCCCCGGGCGGCTGTAACACAACACA
>NZ_JBHYIG010000190.1:0-10321 GCF_042740015.1 Streptomyces sp. NPDC059037 | reverse complement strand
CCCCGCGCGCGCCCCCCCCCCCCCCGAGACCGGACTCCTCGTCCCGTACGGGCACGACGAGGAACCCACGGCCTTCGAGGCACGGCTCGCCCGCGCCCTGAACGACCTGATCGCCGATCCGCGCACCGCGACGCGGATGGGCGTCGCCGGACGCGAGCGCGCGGTACGGGAGTTCGGCTGGGACGCGGTCGCCCGGCGCACGGCCCACGTGTACGAGGAGTTGCTCGAGTCCAAGTGATCCCAAGTCAGGGGGCGGCGCGATGCGCGGTGGACCTTCGGTGCTCGGAATCGTCCTGGCCGGCGGGGAGGGCAAACGCCTGCTGCCCCTCACCGCCGACCGGGCCAAACCAGCGGTCACGTTCGGCGGCACCTACCGCCTCGTCGACTTCGTGCTCTCCAACCTCGTCAACGGCGACGTCCTGCGGATCTGCGTACTGACCCAGTACAAGTCGCACTCCCTGGACCGCCATGTGACCACGACCTGGCGGATGTCGAGCCTGCTCGGCAACTACGTCACCCCGGTCCCGGCCCAGCAGCGCCTCGGCCCGCGCTGGTACTCGGGCAGCGCGGACGCGATCCTGCAGTCCCTCAACCTCGTCCACGACGAACAGCCGGACTACATCGCGGTGTTCGGCGCCGACCACGTCTACCGCATGGACCCGCGGCAGATGCTGGGCCAGCACTTCGAGAGCGGCGCGGGAGTGACGGTCGCGGGGATCCGGGTGCCGCGCGCCGACGCGTCGTCCTTCGGCATCATCACCCCCGCGCGGGACGGCACGCGGGTCGACCGCTTCCTGGAGAAACCGGCCGACCCGCCGGGCCTGCCCGGCTCCCCGCACCAGGTGTTCGCCTCCATGGGCAACTACGTCTTCACCACGAAGACCCTCGTCGACGCGCTCCAGCAGGACGCCGAGGACGACAACTCCGTGCACGACATGGGCGGTTCGATCCTTCCGATGCTCACCGAACGCGGCCTGGCCCAGCTGTACGACTTCGACGACAACCACGTCCCCGGCGAGACCGCGCGCGACCACGGCTACTGGCGTGACGTCGGCACCCTCGACGCGTACTACGAAGCGCACATGGACCTGATCTCGGACCAGCCGGTGTTCAACCTGGACAACCGGCGCTGGCCGATCTACACGCACTCCGGCGGGTTGCCGCCCGCCAAGTTCTGCGCGGGCGGCATCGCGAGCGAGTCCATCGTCAGCCCCGGCTGCGTCATCCGCGGCCAGGTCACCCGCTCCGTGCTCTCGCCCGGGGTGACCGTCGAGCAAGGGGCGGTCGTGCAGGGCTCGGTGCTGCACGACAACGTACGCGTCGGGCGTGGTGCCGTGGTCCGCGGCGCCGTCCTCGACAAGAACGTGGACGTCCCGCCCGGCGCGACGATCGGCGTCAACCCCGAGCGGGACCAGGAGCTGTACACGGTGTCGAAGGCGGGTGTGATTGCGCTGGGCAAGGGACAGGCCGTGCCCTTATAGGACTCCTTGTGGGAGTCCTTGCAGGAGCCCTTAGAGGACCCGGCGCCTGCGGCCCAGCCAGGTCTGCGCGATCACCACGACCGCCAGGAAGGCGCCGCTGACGACCTGTTGGTACGCGGAGTCCAGCGAGCCGATCTGGTTGATGACGTTCTGGATCACCTTCAGGAGCAGTACGCCGACGAGTGATCCGCTGATGAAGCCGAAGCCGCCGGTCAGCAGTGTGCCCCCGATGACGACCGCGGAGATCGCCTCCAGCTCCATGCCTGAGCCGAGAATGGTGACGCCCGAGACCAGCCAGGCCGCGTTGAGCGCGCCCGCGAGGCCCGCGCAGAGCCCGGACAGGGTGTACACGGCGATCTTCGTGCGGGCCACGGGGGCGCCCATCAGCGCCGCCGCGTCCTCGTTGCCGCCGACCGCGTACACGTACTGGCCGAAGCGGCTGCGGCGCAGGACGACCGCGCCGGCCACGAAGAGGACGAGGGTGATCCAGACCGGGGCCCCGACACCCAGGACCTTTCCCTGGCCCAGTGTCGCGAAGAACGAGTCCTTGTCGACCAGGTAGGTCGTGGAGCCCTCGTCGGTGACGGAGAGGAGGATGCCGCGCGCGCCCAGCATCGCGGCGAGTGTCACGATGAACGGGGCGAGCCGGGAGCGGGCGATCAGGAGGCCGTTGACGAGGCCGATGAGCCCGCACACGGCCAGCGGCAGGAGCAGCGCCACCGCCGTCCCGTACCGCGAACCCCAGGCCGCGAGCACGCCGCCCAGGGCGAAAAGGGAGCCCACGGAGAGGTCGATTCCGCCGGTGACGATCACGAACGTCATGCCGAGCGCGACGACGGAGAGGAAAGCGGAGGAGACCGCCATGTTCTCGAGGTTGTCACCGGTCAGGAAGGTGTCGAAGCTGAGGGACGCCGCGATGACGGCGACCACCAACGTGACCAGGGCGCCGTGCTGTTGGGCCAGGGCGCTGAGCCGCTCCGAGCGGTTCGCGGTGGGCGGTTCGTCGTCGCTGGTCTTGTTCGGCTGTGCCTCGGATATCACGGTGCCGGTCACCGCTTGCCCCTCTCCCGTGCCGCGTAGACGGCGAGAATGATCACCACGGCCTGGGCGATCTGCGTCCAGGACGGCGGCAGATCGTGCTTGATGAGCGTGGCGGTGAGCAGCTGGATCAGTACGGCGCCCGCGACGGTGCCGCCGATCCGCACCCGCCCGCCACTGAGCGGTGTGCCGCCGACCACGACCGCCGTGATCGCGGACAGTTCCATCAGGTTGCCGAGCGAGGTGGGGTCGCTCGCGGTGAGACGGGCCGTCGCCAGGACGCCCGCGACGGCGGCGAGGGCGCCGGAGCAGACGTACACCAGGATCAGGACGCGTCGTACGGGAAGTCCGGCGAGGCGGGCGGCCGGGCGGCTGTCGCCGATGGCGAGCAACTGGCGGCCGAAGGTGGTGCGCCGGACGACGAAGGCGACGAGCAGTGCGAGCGCCGCCGCGATCAGGACGAGGTAGGGGATGCCGAGGACGTCGCCGGAGCCGAGCGAGGCCATGTTCGGGTCGCGTACGTCCTTGAGCTGGGGGAGCAGCACGAGGGCGAGCCCGCGGCCCGCGACCATCAGGGCCAGCGTCGCGACGATGGGCTGGACGCCGATGAAGGCGATGAGCGAGCCGTTGGCGACGCCTATGACGGCACCGCCGATGAGCGCGACGATGAGCGCGATCCACATCCCGTAGCCGAGGTAGAGGGAGAGGAGCGACGTGGAGAGCGCCATCACCGAGCCGACGGAGAGGTCCACGCCCTCGCTGCCGATGGCCAGGGCCATGCCGAGGGCGACGATGAGGACGGGGGCCACCTGGACGGCCTGGGTGCGGAAGTTCTCGGCGGAGAGGAAGTGCGGGGTCACGGCGATGTTGAGGACGAGCAGTACGGCCACGCCGACGTAGACGCCGTAGTTCTGGAGGAGACGGAGCGCGCGCTCACGGTCGGCGAGCACCTTGCGGCCGATGGCGAGGTCAGTCATGGGGGCCTCCGGTGGTGGACGGGGCTGCCGCGATCGCTCGCATCAGGTGGGCCTCGGTGACCGCGTCGCCCGTCAGCTCCTCCACGACCGCGCCGTCCTTCAGGACGAGGACCCGGTCCGAACCCTCGACCAGTTCCTCCATGTCGGAGGAGATCAGGAGGACGCCGAGTCCGTCCTGGGCCAGTTCGTCGATCAGCTTCTGGACCTCGGCCTTCGCGCCGACGTCGATGCCGCGCGTCGGCTCGTCGAGGAGGAGGACCTTCGGGTTCATCGCGAGCCAGCGCGCCAGGAGGACCTTTTGCTGGTTGCCGCCGGACAGTTCGCCCACCTTCTGGTGGGGGCTCGACGCCTTGATGCGCAGGCGCTTGATGAAGGTGTCGACCAGCGCGTCCATGCGGCGCTCGTCCACCAGGCCGAAGCGGGAGAGGCGGGGGAGCGCGGCGAGTGCGATGTTCTCGCGGACCGAGAGGCCGGGGACGATTCCCTCGGCCTTGCGGTCCTCGGGGAGGAGGCTGATGCCGGCCCGGATCGCGGCGGGCGTGGAGCCGGTGCGGACCGGCGCCCCGGCGATCAGCACGCGGCCCGAGTCCGGCGGCAGCGCTCCCGCGATGGCCTTCGCCGTCTCGCTGCGGCCCGAGCCGAGCAGACCGCCCAGGCCCACCACCTCACCGGGCCTGATGCCGATGGACACGCCGTGCAGCTGGTGGCGGACCGTCAACTCCGTTGCGGTGAGCACGGGTTGGCCGGAAGCGTCGTGACTGCCGGTGAACTTGGTGACGCCCTCTTCGCGTACGTCCCCGACCTCGCGGCCCAGCATCAGGGACACCAGGCGGAGCCGGTCGAGCTCCGCGATCGGACCGGTGTGCACCCGCTTCCCGTCCCGCAGCACCGTGACCGTGTCGCACACCTCGTAGAGCTCTTCGAGGCGGTGACTGACGTAGATCACCGCGATGCCGCGGTCCCGCAGCATGCGGATCACGCCGAACAGGGTCTGGACCTCGCGGGGTTCGAGGGACGACGTCGGTTCGTCCATGATGACGACCCGCGCGTCGACCGATACCGCGCGGGCCAGGGCCACCATCTGCTGGGTGCCTACGCCCAGTTCGCGCAGCGGGCGGCGTACGTCGACGCGGATGCCGAGGCGCTGTAGCGCATCGGCCGCCTCGCGGTGCATCCGGCGGAAGTCGATGAGCCCGAGGCGCCCGCGCGGCTCACGGCCGAGGAAGAGGTTGCGGGCCACGCTCATCAGGGGGACGAGGTTGACCTCCTGGTAGATGGTGGAGATCCCCGCGTGCTGGGCCTCCAGGGGCGTGGAGAAGGTGAGCTGCCGGCCGTTGTACGTCAGCTCGCCCGCGTCCGGTGCGTACACGCCCGTCAGGACCTTGATGAGCGTGGACTTGCCCGCGCCGTTCTCGCCGATCAGGGCGTGCACCTCGCCGGCGCGCGCGGTGAAGTCGACCGCGTCCAGGGCCCGTACGCCCGGGAATCTCTTCGTGAGGCGGCTGACCGAGAGGACGCCGGAAGAACCTGACGACATCTCAGTACGCCTTGCCGAGGTCCGACTTGGCATTGCTCTTCGTGTACGCGCTGTCCTTGATGACGATGTCCTGCGACACCTTCGAGCCCTTGGTGAAGGTGTCGAGCGTCTGGAAGGCCAGCGGGCCGAAGCGCGGGTTCGACTCGATGACGCCGTAGATCCAGCCGTCGACGATGCCCTGCACGGCGTTGCGGGTGCCGTCGACCGTCACGATCTTGACGTCACCGGCCTTCTTGCCCGCGCCCTTGAGCGCGCCCACCGCGCCGAGGCCCATCTCGTCGTTCTCGGCGTAGATCCCGGTGATGTCGGGCTTGGACTGGATGAGCTGCTCGGTGACCTGCTGGCCCTTCTCGCGGGCGAACTCGCCGGTCTGTTTGAAGACGATCTTCAGTCCTGGGGCCTGCTCCTTGACGCGGTCCTCGAAGCCCTTGGTGCGCTCGGTGGTCACGTTGTTGCCGGCCGCGCCGAGCAGGATGGCGACCTTGCCCTTGCCGCCCGTCGCCTTGATCATCTGGTCGGCGGCGCGCTTGCCCTGCTCGACGAAGTCCGAGCCGATGAAGCTCACATAGTCCTTGCAGGCCTTGGCATTGATCTTGCGGTCGATGGTGATGATCGGGATGTGCCTGGCGGACGCCGCGCGCAGCACCGGCTCCCAGCCGTCGGAGTTCAGGGGCGCGATGACCAGCAGGTCGGCGCCCTTGGCGATGAGGTCCTGGACGTCGCTGATCTGCTTGGAGAACTGCGACTGGGCGTTGGCGGTGAGCAGCTTGAGGCCGCGCTTCTCGGCCTCGGCCTTGATGGACGCCGTCTCCGCGATGCGGAAGGGGTTGGCCTCCTTCTCCGACTGGGAGAAGCCCACGGTGGCGGTCTTCAGGTCCAGCTTCTTGCCGCCGTACGCGTCGATCGCGCAGGTCTCGCCGCTGCCCGCGCTCGGCTCCGAGACGACCTGGCCCGAGTCGCCCTGGTCCTGCGACGCGGAGCTCTTGTCACCGGCGTCGTCGTCCTCGGACTTGGCGCAACCCGCGGCGAGCGCGAGGCTCGCGGCGAGACCGGCGGCGAGGAGGGTCCTGGCTGAGGTACGGCTGAGGAGTGTGGTCGGCTTCATGGAGTCCCCAAAACGGCACGGCCCCGGCGCTGAGAGCGCTCACGGGAAGATCGGCACTTGCGGTCAACTCGGCGGTACGGGGAGCTTTTTACATCGTTGGAAGAGGGCTGTAAACCCTCCGCGCAAGCACCGGCCTCGCTTCTGCGCGCCCGTCCCTCATCGCCGCCCGAGGGTGCTCTCGCGCTCCACCAGCCGGAATTCCGCGGTGAGTTCACGCCCTGCGGGCTCTTTGCCGCCCTCCAGACTCCGCAGCAGCGAGGCCACCGCGAGCCGTGCGATGGCCTGCTTGTCCGGCGAGACGGTGGTGAGCGTGACCGCCCCGAACTGGCCCTCCGCGAGGTCGTCGAAGCCGACCACCGCCACGTCCCACGGCACCCGAAGGCCCCGCTCGTGCAGCACCCGCATCGCGCCGATGGCCACCAGGTCGTTGTACGCGAAGACCGCGTCGGGCCGCACCCCCGCGTCCAGCATCCGCGCCATCGCCTTCGCCCCGTCCCAGCGGTCCCAGCCGCCGACCGGGCCCACCAGGGAGTCCGGCGTCGCAATCCCGGCCTGCGCCAACTCCTCGCGCCAGCCCTGGAGTCGCAGATGCGCCGGGCGGTTCGCGGAGTCGGTGCGGGCGCCGAGATAGGCGATGCGGGTGCGGCCGCGCCCGATGAGATGGCGTACGGCGGTGCGCGCGGCCGCCACGTTGTCGATCGCGATGTGGTCGTAGGGCAGGTCGTACTGGCGCTCGCCGAGCAGCACGAGCGGCACGTCGTCCTCCCGGCCCCGCAGGTCCTCCGCCTCGAGCTCCAGCGGGCTGAGGATGAGACCGTCGATGACCCGGGCCCGGAAGCCCTGGCTGACCAGGACCTCCTGCTCGCGCTCGCCGCGCGTGTGGTCGAGCAGCACGGTGAAGTCGTGTTCGGCCGCCGCGTCGATGACCGCGCCCGCGAGCTCGGCGAAGTACGGGTTGCCCAGCTCGGGGAGGGCCAGCGCGATGATTCCCGTACGCCCTTTCCGGAGGTGACGGGCCGTCAAGTTCGGTCGGTAGCCGAGCTCGTCGATGGCCTCCTGTACACGGGCCCGCATCGCCGGGGTGACGTGCTGATACTTGTTCACCACGTTGGAAACGGTCTTGATGGAGACGCCCGCGCGCTCCGCGACGTCCTTGAGGCTAACCCGCACGTGCAGCTCCCTGCGTCTAGATGCACCCCGACCGGGGGCGTTTGTCATGACCCTGGACAGCTCGCCGGGCGGCGTGCTGTCATGCCAACTGCCGTTCCTTCCAACGTTGTACAGACTCGTTGTACCGACTGGAGCGACGAGCCGCCACCCTTCCTCAGCCTTCAAGCACCGCTTCAAGCAAGGAGGATCCGTGCGCCCCACCCGAACCAGAAGGTCCGTCCGAACCAGAAGGTCCATCCGAACCAGAGGGCCCAGCAGACCCAGAAGGCCCAGCAGGCTCAGCAACCGGCTGATTCTGCTGCTCGCCGTCGCGCTCGCCTTCGCCGGTCTCACCGCGGTACCGGCCGCGACCGCTGCCGACGACGAACCGCCCGAAGTCCACGGCCTGAAGGGCGAGTACTACACCCAGTCCGCCCCGGGAGCCTTCGACTTCCACGAGCTCAAGGCCACCGGCTTCGACCCGCGCATCGACTTCGACAACCTCGACCCACGGCTTTCCTTCGCCACCGGCAAGGCCGACGACGCCACCGTCCGCTGGACCGGCAAGGTCGTACCGGAGAAGACCGGGCCCCACACCTTCTCCATGATCGGGGACAACGGCTTCCGGCTCTGGATCGACGGCAAGCTCGCCATCGACCACTGGATCGACGACTGGGACAAGGAACAGACCGCCCAGCCAGTGGAGTTGACGGCTGGTCAGGCCTACGACATCAAGGTCGAGTACTTCGAGCACTACGGCGGCTCCAACCTCCATCTGCGCTGGACCGAGCCCGGCGGAACCAAGGAGGCCGTCCCGCAGTCGGCCTTCCGCCTCCCCGACGGGTTCGATTACGACGGGGCGATCGCCGCCACGATCCTCAAGGACGGCCGCACCCTCAAGCTCGACTTCGCACAGGAGCTCGGCGCACCCCCCGCCGGTCTGGCGGACCACATCGAGGCGGTCATCGGCGGCGCGAAGTGGCCCCTCGGCACGGTCAAGGCCGACCCGGCCGACCCGCGCGCGCTCCTCGTCGGCCTGAAGGAACCCGTCGTCGGCAACAAGGGCGGCACGGCGAAGGGCACCGCCGACCTGCGCTACGACGGCAAGGGCGGCCTGGCCGGCGACGACGGCAAGGCGGTCGGCGCGTTCTGGACCAGCGGCCCCAACCGCTCCGAGCACCAGCTGCGCACCGAGTGGGCCGACGAGGTCGGCCCGGACAACGCGCTGCCCGAGTACCCGCGCCCCCAGCTGACCCGTGACGCCTGGCGCAACCTCAACGGCTCCTGGCAGTTCGCCCCGGCGAAGGCGGGCGAGCGGCCCCCGTTCGGCAAGCGGCTCGACGAGAAGATCCTCGTCCCCTACCCCGTGGAGTCCCAGCTCTCCGGCGTGGAACGGCACGAGGACCGCATGTGGTACCGCAGGACCTTCACCGTCCCCGAGGGCTGGAACGTCGGCGACGGCAAGCGCCTCAAGCTCAACTTCGGCGCCGTCGACTGGCAGTCCGAGGTGTACGTCAACGGCACCAAGGTCGCCGAACACAAAGGCGGCTACGACAAGTTCAGCGCCGACATCACCAAGGCCCTCAAGCCGGGCCGCACCCAGGAACTGATCGTCGGCGTCTACGACCCGACCGACGCCAAGGACGGCGAGAACCCGCCCGTCGGCAAGCAGCGCCTGGACCCCAGCGGCATCTGGTACACCCCGTCGTCCGGCATCTGGCAGACGGTGTGGATGGAGCCGGTCGCGGCCGACCACGTCGACTCGCTCAAGCTCACCCCCGACGTGGCCGCCAAGGAACTGACCGTCGAGCCGAGGGGCGTGCGCGACGGTGTGCCGGTCAAGGCGGTCGCGTACGAAGGGAAGGCCAAGGTCGCGGAGGCGAGCGGACGGACGGGACAGCCGCTGAAGCTGAAGATCGCGAAGCCGCGCCTCTGGTCGCCGGACGACCCCTTCCTCTACGACTTGAAGGTGACGGTCGGCGGCGACCGCGTCACGAGCTACTTCGGGATGCGCTCCATCGCCGTGGAGAAGGTGAACGGCACCCCGCGCACGGTCCTCAACGGGAAGCCCACCTTCCTGATGGCCACGCTCGACCAGGGCTTCTGGCCGGACGGCCTGCACACCGCGCCGACCGACGAAGCGCTCGCGTACGACTTGAAGATGCACAAGGAGATGGGCTTCAACTCGGTCCGCAAGCACATCAAGGTGGAGCCGGACCGCTGGTTCTACTGGGCCGACAAGCTGGGCCTGATGGTCTGGCAGGACATGCCGTCGATGAGCGCGGGACGTACCCCTGACACGGCCGCCCGTGCCGAGTACGAGCGTGAGATGAAGCAGATGATCGACGAGCACGCGAGCAGTCCCTCGATCGTCATGTGGGTCACGTTCAACGAGGGCTGGGGCCAGTACGACCAGGGCCGGATCGCCGACCAGGCCAAGTCCTGGGACCCGACCCGCCTGGTCAACGGCATGTCGGGCCTCAACCTGGGGGCCGACGGCGGCACCGGCGACATCATGGACGAGCACGGCTATCCGAGCCCGGCCCTTCCGCCGCACCCCGACGGCGAACGGGCCCTGGTCAACGGCGAGTACGGCGGTCTGGGCCTCGCGGTGCCGGGCCACGCCTGGTCGGTCCAGCAGAGTTACGTCGACGTGGACCCGGCGACGTACACGGACGACTACCTCACGAAGCTCGACGAGGTACGGGCGCTCGCCTGCAAGGGCGGCAACGGCGCCGTCTACACCCAGATCTCCGATGTGGAGGGCGAGTTGAACGGTCTGCTCACGTACGACCGCAGGGTGGTCAAGCCCGATGTGAAGCGGCTCAAGGCGGCGCACGCATCCTTGATCGGTGACGTGTCGCGGCCGGATCCGGCGGGGTGCCCCGGCTCCTGAGGGGTTCCTGAGACGGTGTGGTGCTCCGGCCCGCGCGGGGGGGGGCGGGGGGCCGTTCCCGGGGCCCCCCGGCGGTTTGACGTGGTCGCGGGCCCCCCCCCCAAGCCCCCCCCGGGGCAGAGTTTACCCCCCCCCCCC